>JBFHVM010000025.1:0-18248 GCA_041589495.1 Oleiphilaceae bacterium
ATCACCCTGGTAGTGCTGGTAGACCTGAATCGGCCACAATTGCCAATCCGCCCGGATATCGTCGGTGCCCGCATCTCTCTGGGCGCGGAGGAACGCATCAAATTGATTGGCCCCAACGAGCTGAGCCTCAAAATACAGCAATTGAGCCCCCCAGAGGGCGATGCCTGAAGAGAAATACCATGTCTTCATTACAACTTACAGAGAACGGCCGACTAAAGCACTTCCTGACTGTTTCGGGACTGGATCGCGCGCTGCTCACCGAAATTCTCGACACTGCCGATTCCTTTATTGAGGTTGGCGAACGCAACATCAAAAAAGTACCTTTGCTGCGCGGCAAAACAGTGGTTAACCTGTTCTTTGAACCCAGCACCCGTACCCGCAGTACTTTTGAGCTCGCCGCCAAACGCCTGTCTGCCGATGTACTCAACCTGAACATCAGCACCTCGGCCACCTCCAAAGGTGAATCCCTGTCGGATATGCTGCAAAATCTCGAGGCCATGGCCAGCGATATGTTTGTGGTGCGTCATGCCCGCAGCGGCGCGGCACACTTTATTGCCCAGTCGGTCACACCTGGCGTTGCTATCGTAAACGCCGGTGATGGCTGGCACGCACACCCCACGCAAGCCATGCTCGATATGCTCACTATTCGCCAGAAAAAAGGCCGTTTTGAAGGCCTGCGGGTGGCCATCATAGGCGACATTTTGCATTCCCGTGTGGCACGCTCGCAGATACGCGCCCTCAATACATTGGGAGTGCAAGAGGTGCGCGTCATTGCCCCGGACACGCTACTGCCTCTGCATGTGGAATCACTAGGCGTGACCGTATGCAATGAGCTGGATGCCGGTCTCGAAGACATTGATGTAGTGATCATGCTGCGCCTGCAAAAGGAACGCATGCAGGGCGCACTATTGCCCAGTGAGCAGGAATATTATCGGCTCTACGGCCTGACTCAAGATAAGCTGCGTGCGGCGCGGCCCGATGCCATTGTGATGCACCCCGGGCCCATCAATCGAGGCGTCGAGATCGAATCAGCCGTCGCCGATGGCCCGCAATCGGTGATTTTGGATCAGGTAACCAACGGCATCGCTGTGCGAATGGCCGTCATGTCCATGGCCATGAGTGGCCAGACCGAAAGTAAATACCGTGGCGACTAGTGCAGGAACTTTACGCTCTATGAACGACAACATCATCAAAATCAGTCAAGTGCGCTATCTCGACGGCGAAGGTAACTGGCAGCAGGCCGAGGCTGTCTATATAAAAGGTGAAACGATCCTCTCAATCGGCAGCGATCAAGCCGAGCTTGAGCACAAAGAAGAAATTAAAGGCGAGGGCCGCTATCTGTTGCCGGGACTGAGTGACTTGAACGTGGCCGTGCGCGAACCCGGTAACCGCGACAAGGGCACCATTGCTAGTGAAACAGCCGCCGCTGCAGCGGGTGGCGTCACGCGTCTTTGCTGTCCTCCGGACTCCCAACCGGTCAATGACTCCCATGCGGTAAGCAAACTGATCGGCGAGCTGGCTACCGACAGTGGCCGGTGCGAGATACTACCCATTGGCGCCCTTACCAAAGGCCTGGAAGGCGAACAACTGGCCGAATACGCCTCCCTGAAACGCGCCGGTTGTGTCGCCGTGAGCAATGCCTACCGCCCCATTCATAAACTCGCGGTCGCCAAGCGCTGTTTTGAATATGCCAAGACACAAGCATTACCGGTGTTTATCAATCCCATCGAGCCATCGCTTTACCGGGGCAGCATGCACGAGGGCGAAATCAGCACAACCATTGGACTACAGGGAGTCAGCAGCCTTGCCGAAACAGTGGCTGTCGCCCAGTACCTGCAATTAGCAGAAGCCACGGGTGTCACCTTGCACCTGTCGCAACTCTCTTGCGCAGACTCGGTCAGCAGCGTGCGCAACGCCAAAGCCAAAGGTCTGAAGGTCAGTGCTGACGTAGCGCTGCAAAACCTGCTATACACCGATAGCGCCGTTGAAGACTTTAATAGTGTGTTTCATACGCGCCCCCCTCTGCGCGCCGAAACCGATCGGCAGGCCTTACTTGAGGGCGTAAAAGACGGCACCATTGATGCCATTACCAGCGCCCACCAGCCCCACGAAGCGACCGCCAAACTCATGCCCTTCGGCGAAACCGAGCCGGGTATGAGTATGGTGGAACATCTACTGCCACTGGCATTGAAGCTGGAGCGCGAAGAAGCATTACCCTTTCACACATTTATTCGAGCCATGAACGAAGGACCGTGCCAGGTGTTACATCTCACGCCTAACCGCATTGAACAAGGGGCCAAAGCCAATCTGGTACTGTTTGATCCCGATGCGGTACAAAGCTGTGACGCCGAAGCGCTGCTTTCAACCGGAAAAAACTCACCCTTGCTGGGTACCCGTATCAAGGGTGCTGTATGTGCCACACTACTGGCTGGCACTTTCAGCTATCGAAGTGAAATCTGAGAGGATGGGGAATTCAGCCGACTAACTGAATTCCCTGAAGGATTAATTCACTGCGTCTTTGAGTGCCTTGCCGGGCTTGAAACCCACAGTTCTACTCGCCGGAATCTGTATGGTTTGCCCCGTTTGAGGGTTCTTCCCCGTACGGGCACTACGCTCCCGCGGGGAAAAGGTACCAAAACCGATCAGACTTACACTGTCTTTTTGGCTCACTGCATTGGTAATTTCGTCTGTAATAATGTTGAGTACTTCCCCTGCTTTGTCCTTGGTTAAGCCTGCTCTTTCAGCGATTGCAGCAGCGAGCTCCGGTTTTTTCATAGTCCACCTCGTTTAAAAGCTTTTGTTTTACGTGCTAAGATACGGCTCCTTGCTGGAGCTATCGACCTTCGTGGTCAGACAGCGGGGTGCCATCCTCAAGCAAAGATAGTCCAGTTCCTGTTGGTTGCAACAGCAAGCGTTAAATTTAATTTCCGCGCCGTAAAATAGGCAAGTTTGACAATAATTTGCACAACAATTACCCGCTTTGTGGTCTCGATCTCACAATCCGGCAAGGGACTTGTGGATAATTCCGAGACTCAGTTTCTGCGCCCGACCCTGTGCATGTGGATGCCAGAGCGGAGCCGGGCTCAAGCCATTTCGCCGTGCTGTATCGGCAAACTAGGAGTTAACAGTGGATTTGAAACATCGCCCCAGTAGCCTTAAATGGATATTGATGTCGCTGCTCGTGGTTTTTTTTCTCGGCGGCTGTAAGGCCATCAACCAATTCCTGGTAAAACCATTTATTAAGCCTACCGGTGATACCGTTACCCTGCTCGGTGAAGCACACGTAGCCCCTTACTTGCTCACCACCGACGATCTTGAAGCCGGTTGTGCCGGCGCTGAAGCCCTGTCGGCCATGATTATGTCACTGGGGCGTATTACCGAAGAGCCTCACGAGCTAGCAGTTCTGTTGCATTTGGGCGCGGGCGGCTGTGAAGAAGCGCACGCCTTTGAAGCCGAACTGTCTTACCTGCGTTTTATTCGCGCCCAACAGCCCGACATGGCTCAGGACGCACTGATCACGCAGAAGCGTCACCACCTTAAGGCAGCCAAACGTTACTATACTGCCTGGCTGCAGCTCATCGCCTTTAACGACGACAAGGAAATTGGTGGCGAGTGCCCGGAGCTCGAACAGGAATTTGATCAGATTGTATGGCTGGCTGGTATTGCTGGCGGGCTGTTGGCCCTCAACAATGACATCCTCTCAGGTGTAGGTATTGGCGTACCCAAAAACATTGCTGCCCAGGCCGAACGTGCCGCAGGTTGTCTCGACAACAAAAAGTGGTTTGGCGTTCCTCTGGCACTCAAAGCCGCCGTTTGGTCGCTGCTGCCTGGTGCCCTGCCAGAAGGTGAAAACGAATGGGAGCGCTTGGAACAGGCCGATGTGATTGGTGAGAAGTCCCGCGTTCGCCTCGCCCACGTCTTCCACGTCATTGCAGCCTATTCCAAAGGTGACATGGAGCGTGTTCGCACCGTTATCAAGCGTCACGCCGAACAAATTTCAACCTACGACTCCAATGAACAGTACCGACTATTTGATGCCACGGCCACCGAAGTGCTTACGCGCATTTCTGACAAAATGTGGACCGAAGCCGTCGGCCATCGCACCCCGGTTGGTCAGCTTGGCTCCTTCTGGGATGAGAACGCCGCCGACGACATCGAAACCGTTGAGCTGGACGATCTCTTCTAGACAGTTTTCAAAAAACATGACACAGCGCACGTTTTTATATCGCCTGCGCAACGGTTCTTTGTCGGTTTGAACCCGATAATGCCAACTCCTTCCCTAGGTAAGACTTAAAAGTGCCGGTATAATCTACCGGCTTTTTATCCTTGTGATAAAAGACAACACTTAAGTATCCATCCGTATAACAATTGGGGGAAGGAGATCCGTGGTTTCCAACGCAATTAGAAGTCGCTCCACCGGCGAGTGGCTATCCTCTCTGCCTGCCTGTATCTTGCTGCTGCTGGTAGTCATATTTAGTACCAGTAGTGACATTCACAACCAGATTCTGCGAATAGGCGAGCATTACTGGCCAGGTTATTACAAACTACGTGTAGACCCTACGCCTCCTGAATGTAACCCCAACCTCAATATCGAACAAGCATTGCAGCAGCGCTTAGCCGAAAGTCAGGAAGACGAGTTTGGTCTGGGCCTGGATCTCGAACCCGCTGATCCAGCCATGATTCGTACCTCTTTGGAGAATGCGCGTCAGGACTGTATTAATAAATTTGCCACCTACGAAGAAACACAAGCGCGTATCACGCCATCGGTAGAGGCCTTCCGCTCTGTCGAACTGTTTGTTTCTGAAGTAATCGGTGTAGGACTGGTCTCGCAGAAGTTTATTCTGGGAATTGTAGTGTTGCTATGTGCCATGACAGCCACCATGACCCGACACCACATTGCCATGCGCCCGGTGATGTCGCGGCTGGATCACTATGTTGCCAGTACCGCGCAGATTGCCGCCAATGCCATACTCACGGTTTCGTCCTACTCCTTCCGAGAGCTGGCGCACTCCGATGGCTCCAAGCTCACCGCCGATGTGGCCTTCTTGCACAATATCTGGGTGTATGGTTTTGCCTTATTGACCCTGGTCAGTATTTATAACCTGATACGTGTACCCGATCATCTGACACCTGGCGGTAAACTGGGTCGTGCCGGCCTGGCCATGCCCTTGTATGCCGTTATGACTATCACCTCAGCCGTATTCTTCTTCGCTGGTGGTCACTATGCGGGTATTGGCATCTATCTCGACAAGCTGATGGACCTGGCGGACATGTTCCTCAATGTCGGTTTGTACGTATGGATCGGTATGATGCTCAAGCAAACGCGCTTTGCTTCTCTGGTACTCGCGCTGTTCAAGCCCTGGAAAATGCCTCCCGAAATGCTGGCCTTTGCCGTAGTGGTACTGGTCGCTATTCCAACCGCTTACACGGGTGGTTCCGGTATCTTCGTTATCGCTGCGGGTGCGGTGATTTATCATGAGTTGCGCGCTGCTGGCGCCCGCCGCAACCTGGCACTTGCTGCGACGGCCATGTCGGGCAGTATGGGTGTGGTACTGCGACCCTGTCTGCTCGTGGTTGTCATTGCCTTTATGAACCGCGAAGTCACCACCGATCAGCTGTTTGGCTGGGGTGTATGGGTATTTGCTCTCAGCGCCTTCCTGTTCTTCATCGTGGTGATGACACTGAACCGCCAAGGCGAAATCAAGCTGGCTTCGCCGGCCGAAGCCCTGCCACAAATGTTGGCTGCGGTACGTCCGCTGATTCCATACATTCTCTGTGCGGCAGGTGTTGTACTGTTCTACCGCTATGCAGTAAATGTGAAGCTTGATGAGTTCTCCGCAGCTCGTATCCTGCCTGTCATGATGCTGGTCATTCTGGTGTATGAACACATCACCAAGAAGGAATCGGTAAGTGAAGACGGTAAAACCACCGAGCCTCACAAAGGCATCGAAACCTGCATCCGTCAGGCGACCAACCAGACCACGGCTGAAATCGGCGCACTCTTACTGCTGATCGGCTGCACTATCTGCCTCGGCGGCATGATCGAACGTAGCGGCGTTGTAGAACTGTTCCCGCAAACCTTCGACAGCGTATGGAGCGCCATGGGCCTGATCGTCGTCGTACTCATCATCATGGGTATGATCATGGAGCCCTTTGGAGCGGTTGTACTGGTAAGTACCACCATCGCCGGTATCGCCTATGCCAACGGCATTGATCCTATCCACTTCTGGATGGTGACGCTGGTTGCCTTTGAGCTGGGTTACCTGAGTCCTCCGGTTGCACTGAACCACCTCTTAACGCGGCAGGTTGTTGGCGAAGAAGAAGTGCTCAAGGCCGAAGTGACCGATGGTACCTTCTATCAGCGCTACGAGAAGATTCTCATGCCTATGATCACCATGGGCTCAGCACTGCTGATTGTGGCCTTTGGCCCGTTGATTATCGGCTACAACTAAGTCGCCGATTGAATAAAAAATCCCCGCCTGGTGCGGGGATTTTTTTGGCTAATAAAGTCAGGCGTCAGACTGTAAACGTCACCATACCGAGCGCGAGTCATGCACTTCATAATGGAGTGTAGGTCAGCATTTAGGCCGACTATCCGGCATCGCGTCGACATCAATGACCTACAGCGCCTCAAGAACATAAAAAAACCGCCTCGCGGCGGTTTTTCCATCAACTCAACTCCAGATCAATTCAGTTCAACCAGGATGTCACTCCAGATTTCACCTTGGTTAGATTCGGCGCTTCCTTCGATTCGCTGAGAGAATCCTTTTACTGACAACTCACCCATGGCTTCGGCGACGACTGTCAGGGTTTCCTGCTCGACTGAGCCGTCTACCCCCTCAATGCTCACAACCAGGTTGCCATCGACAATTGCCCAGGAAAATTGCTCAGTCATGACCTCACCGGTTTCAGAGGACATGGTCATAGTGGCTACCCCGCCACTGAGAAACTCAACCGTTTCGTCAGGCATGTGGGCAAAGGTAAAGGATTTATTGAGCAGTAGCTCTTCTGTCAATGCGATACTGCCACCACACTCAGCAACGGCACCATCGAATTGAGAGCGCGTGGCAAAGGCAGTCGAGTCACTGTTACTGAACTCACTGTCGCCAAATTCGCAAGGATTTAAAGTGGTTTGCAGTGGTTGCTGTTGTGGCTCTTGGGGTTGCTCACTGCCGGCATCGGTGCTGCCACCGTTTTCATCGGGCTGCGTGCCGTCGCCGGGATAGCCTACTTCCGGTTGCGTGCTGTCACTGCTATCAGGGTATTGGTTAGACGGATCCTGACTTTCATCGCCTTGCATACGCTCTTCGTGGCGCAATGCCAGCTCAGCAGCGTAAGCGTTGAACAAGTCGCCACGGAAGGCATTTACAATGTCGTCACGGGCTGCAATGTTGAATACCACTTCACCGTGATCGATTTCACCAGCGGGAATAAACTCGCCGCGACGTACGTAGCCATCCAGTTCGGTAAACAGGATATTGCGGTCATCAAAATCAACACCCCCTTCGCCGAGGATATTGGTAGGTAGCTCCATGGTGCGTACCGTGATGTCTCCAACCGTGCGATCAGTCCAGGTACCTTCGGCAATCAGGGAGGCTGTACCGCCATTCAGTGACCAGGAGGTATGATAAAAGTTCACGGTGCCATCACTCAGCATTTCAGCAAAAACGGAGGATCCATCAGGATACCAGGCGACTTGAGGGCCGCGAATCTGCTCAGGGCTGGTGGCCTCACTTGCCGTCTCAGACAGCAGACTGCCAAGTGTGGTGGCAGGGCCGCCTTGTGAACCGGGCTCTCCCGTGTTGGACCAAACGGAGTTGCACATGCCACCGACAATTTCAGACTCTTCACAGTCCCAATTCCATAGTCGATATTGATCGCCCAGTGTCGTAAATGTCAGTTTAAAGCCCCGCGCCTCTGCGCCGAACACCGCCTGCGCGTCGACGACTTTCGACCAGGTAAAACCATGGCCTGACTGGGCCATTGTTGCCTTAATGTTCAGTCCGGCGATATTGAATTCTTTCGCTTCGAGGCTTTCTGAATAGCTGGGTACTTCTGCATTTGAGATGGTAATTGTACCGTCATCGTTGATGACAATGCTTTCCTTCTCGGGGACATTCACCCAACCCTCTGGGGTGAGGAGGTAGTCGTTGTCGCCCTGTTCATCTTGCTCCTGAATAAAGCTGCTCAGGGACGCATCATAACTGTAACCCGACTCATTGGATTCACCGGTTAGCGTATCGTGCTGAAATGTGCCGTAGTAGAGCTCCAGTTCGGCATCGTGCTGATAGCCCTCAAACCAGTTGATACCCACGCTGGTAACCAGTTCTACAAGGTTGGCCGCGCTCGCTTCTTTTTCTGCCTGTCTGGCTGCAATTTCATCGGCAACTATGGTTGTATCTACGCCGACGACACCGGTAACCGTTTCGCTTTCAGATAAGGTATCGGGATCAAATGAGTCCTGCTCTATGGCATCATCCACCTGTTCATTGATTTCTTCGAGCGCATCGAGTACCCGGCTGACAACCATATCCAATACCTGGTCGAAGGAGACCTCGTTTTCATCAACAACCTGTTTTACATCATCAATGTTTTCTTTAAAGACACGTGCCGTCACCTGAGCGACTTTGTGCAGTTTTTCAAATTCAGCTTTTTCTTCTTCGGTGTAGTCACTGTCATTGCCTTTGGCTTCGACATAGTCCTCGCGCAAATCCAATGAGGTACCCAGTTTGGTTTTTACTGCGTTCTCGGCCTGCGTTATGTCAAAGTCCTCGACGTCTTTGTTTTCTTCGATCTCCTGCTGCACCATCGTGGTCAGCGGGCTAACAAAGTCGTAACCGGCTGGCGCTGTCATGGTATAGGCTTTATCGATGGGGACACCGGGGTCATCTTCATCGACGGTTAATCCGGCGATGACCTCAACAACGATTGCGTGCAAATCAAGCTGTTCCTGAGTCACACCTTCAATGGTGAATTCACCGCCAGCAGTTGAAATGGTGCTGGGCTCGTTCTCGTCACAAACCTTATTGTCATTGAGATCCAAACAGACGCGTGCATCCTGCAGATACCCATCGGCAACCGTTCCGGAAAACGAAGAGCTTTGAACCGATTCAGATCCGGAGTCGCCGGCAGAATTGCTCTCGTTGAGCGATGAGCTTGAACCACCGCTACAGGCAGAAAGTGCCAGAGCGATACTGGAAGCTAACAGAGATTTTTTGAACGTAGTCAGTTTAGATGAGATGGATGGGGTGCTATTCCAAACGCCGTGAGTCATGTTTTATCCTCAACTATTATTAGCGTACCAAATAGTGAGAGTTCTAATGACGGATCAGAGGAATAGCCTCTGCCATACTGAACTCCATTCGGTAACCGTTCGACCCTGATAAACAACAGGGCACTGGCTTTGCGTCACCGCGTTACCGCGATTTTGCCTTTGTCGTGGAGTCTTGCCGCGAGGCGAGCAGTCCACACCGTATTCCGAGCAGGAATAGCCATTACTATAGCAAGGTTAGGGCCAAATCTTGACTTTAGGCTATTTATGGGAATTATAAGATTGGATATATATATAAAAAACAATCACATAAACGAAATGTAAAGGTATGAGTGCAAAGATTACCATGGCGCCAAGCTGTGATCTCGCTCACACGCACTTTGATACCTAGATAGAAAAATTGTGACAAAAATGGTCACATTCTGCAGATAATGAATAGACCAATCTGAGCATTACAGAATGCATTGCTCCCGGTAATTATCAGAAACTTAAAGCCGGGAGAGAGTCGTATTATTGCGACACGTTAGGCGCGTCTAACCAGACTTCACCACCAATACAGGAATCTTAGCGCGACTAACGACTTTATTGGCAATGGATCCGAGCGTGACCTTATCCAGCTTGGAATGCTTATGGCTGGCCATGACAATCAGATCGGCGTTGACTTGTTTTGCTTTCTTGAGGATAACCGATGCTGGCTTGCCCTCCAGAACGTGCAGCTGCGCTTTATGTTCCGAGCCCTTCAAAAATTCATTGACCTTGCCTTCGAGTATTCTTTTGGCTTCTTTAACGGCCGTATCAAAGGCCCCGGCTGGAAAAAACGATCCAACCATCGGCATGGAATAGCCTGGCAGTACACTCACAAAATGCAGCGTACCGCCCTGTGCCAGTAAATCCAGCGCATGACTTGCGGCAATATTGCAGAAACTGTCTTCCGACATGTCCAGCGGGACGAGTATCGATTTATATCTGGCCATAATTGCCCCCAATTTTTTGCTTTGCCTTTGTGCGCTTGTTCAGGCCTTTACACGGATGCTGCAGCCAATTCATGTCGGCGCCGGTTGGCTTGTATAAAGTACAACCCCACTAACAGAAGCACGGCTGGAATAAACATCCATTCTTTTGCCGGACGGTCTGCCTCTTGACGAATACCGGTTATTTTCCAGCCAAAGTCGACCCCGGCTTTTTGTGCGGCACTGTCGAATACCACCAGATCCACCGTCCATTCATTCTCCCCTTCAGTCAGCATAAGCCCCAGGCTCTCCAGCCTGGCCACTGCACCATCAAGCGCCTCACTGAGCTGCAGGGAAACGGTTTTACTCACTTCGTCTCCATCCAGCGTGGTGCCTTCGAAATTGAGCAGCAGTATATTGCCAGCATCCAGCGCATTCACCGCAGCATGCAATTCAGAAGCGGGCAGGTCCTCATAGGGAGGATAGATTTTGTCCATCCAGTAGCCCGGTCGGAACAGAGTGAAAGAGATCAATAACAAGGCGATCACTTCGTACCAGCGTGTACGGACCAGCCAGTAGCCCTGAGTAGCTGCAGAAAACGTCAGAATCGCCACGACCGCACTGACTATCGTGATGATAAGATCGACCACACTCTCAATACCGATTAACAGCAGCTGTGTATTGAAAATAAACATGAAAGGCAGAATCGCCGTACGAATATCGTAGGTGAATCCCTGAATGCCGGTTCGGATAGGATCGGATCGGGCAATCGCAGCCGCCGCAAATGCGGCCAGTCCCACCGGTGGCGTATCGTCGGCCAGTATCCCAAAATAGAACACGAACAAATGCACGGCAATAAGCGGCACGATCAGTCCATTTTCGGCGCCCAAAGTCACGATAACCGGAGCCATCAGGGTCGATACCACAATATAGTTGGCCGTGGTGGGCAGGCCCATGCCGAGTATGATACAGATGATGGCGGTGAAGATAAGAATGAGCATGAGATTACCACCGGAGATAAACTCCACAAACTCCGTCATCATTTGACCCAGGCCCGTGAGCGTCACCGTGCCCACAATAATGCCCGCCGCCGCGGTGGCGACGCCAATGCCAATCATATTACGAGCACCATCAATCAGCCCGTGCACAAAGTCGGTCCAGCACTCCTTAAAATAGCTCAGCCATTCGCTGTCACCGCGAAACATGGCTTTCAGGGGTTTATGGGTCAAAACAATGGCGATCAGAAACACCACGGCATAAAAAGCCGATTGTTGTGGGGAATAGCGTTTTACCGCGAGGGCCCATAGCAGCACGATAATGGGCAAAGAAAAGTACAGACCAGACATGACCGTCGGACGCACCTCGGGCAAGTGCTCCAACTCCAGACTCGCATCATCGGCTTTTAAATCGGGATAGCGAGCTGCGGCACGCAAGAGTATAAAGTAACTGGCGATGACCGCTAAAATCATCACCGGATACGCCCAGCCACCCAACAGGTTTTCCAGAAACAGGCTGCCGTAATACACCACGCCAGAAAGGGCCAAGAGAATACAAATATTGCTTACCCACACCAGCATGCGTTGCGCAACGGTGGGTTTATTGAGACGTTCAATACCCTGCATGTTCAGTTTGAGCGCCTCAAGATGAACGATGTAGATCAGGGCAACGTAAGAAATCAGCGCCGGCAAGATGGCATGTTTCACGACTTCGATATACGAAATGCCCACATACTCCACCATCAGAAAGGCCGCCGCGCCCATAATAGGAGGCGTGAGCTGCCCGTTGGTCGATGCTGCCACTTCAACGGCTCCGGATTTACTGGCTGGAAAGCCCACACGCTTCATCAAGGGGATCGTAAAGGTACCCGTGGTCACCACGTTGGCGATAGAGGACCCCGAGATTATGCCACTGAGCCCGGAAGCCACCACAGCCGCCTTGGCCGGCCCGCCACGCATGTGACCGAGTAATGAAAACGAGGTTTTGATCAGATAGTTACCGGCACCCGCCTTATCAAGCAGAGCACCCAGCAACACGAAGAGAAAGACAAAAGCTGCCGAGACGCCCAGTGCTACGCCAAATACTCCCTCAGTGGTAATCCACTGATGCGACGCTACCTTATTGAGACTGGCGCCCTTGTGCGCAATCACATCGGGCATGTACTGACCAAAAAAGGTATAACTCAAAAACACAATGGCAACGACCATAAGGGGCGGCCCCAGTGCCCGTCGCGTCGCCTCAAGCAAAGTAATCATGCCCACCACGGCGACGACCACGTCGAGCGTTGTCGGGGCTCCCATGCGATCCGCAAGCTGATCTCGAAAAATAAGCAAGTAAAGACAGGCAAACGAGCCTGCCAATGCAAAGAACATATCAAAGACTGTTAACCGATCACGCCGCGAACGCCGCATGGCCGGGAATAGGCAAAACGTGAGAAAGAGCGCAAACGATAGATGTATGGACTTGGCCTGGTCTTCGTTAAAGGTGGCGAAGTTGAAAACATAAGGCAGGGGAGAGGCATACCACAGTTGAAAGACCGACCAGCTGATCAGCAGTGTAAGAACAAGGCGTGCCCAAAAGCCATCCAGCGTGCGACTACCGGTTTCGGACTGCAGTAAGGCTTCAATTTCTTCGTTATCGTTTTGATTACTCGATGCGTTCTCTTCGGTTTTCATTATTATCTACCTGCTGAATACGCTACGACGACTTGTGTTCACACAGGCCCGGCGCGAGCCTGTGTATACTGGCGGCTCACATCAAACCAGCTTCTTTATAGTATTTGGCGGCTCCGGGGTGCAAGGGTGCTGACAGGCCGTCCTTGATCATCTCTTCTTTCTTCAGGTTAGCAAAAGCAGGATGCAGTTTTCTGAAGGTGTCGAAATTCTCAAAAACGGCTTTTACCACGGTGTAGACCACTTCGTCAGAAACTTTCGCCGAGGTGACAAAAGTCGCGCCGACACCAAAAGTTAGCGTATCCTGATCCGAACCTGTGTACATGCCGCCGGGTATTGTCGCTTTACGGTAGTAGGAATTCTGGCTGACCAGCTTGTCCACCACTGGGCCGGACACGTCTACCAGCACGCTATCGCAAGAGGTGGTCGCTTCTTTAATCGAGCCGCTGGGGTGCCCCACGGTGTAGATCATTACATCGATCTTGTTATCACAAAGCGCTTTGGACTGCTCCGCGGCCTTCAGCTCTGAGGTAAGTGAAAAGTCGTCTTTGCTCCAGCCCAGAGCTTCCATGAGTACTTCCATGGTGCCACGCTGCCCCGAACCGGGGTTACCAATATTGACGCGTTTACCTTTTAGGTCGCTGAATTTTTTGATACCGGCATCGGCACGCGCTACCACGGTAAAGGGTTCCGGGTGCACCGAGAACACGGCACGTAAATCTTTAAATGCACCACTGTCTTCAAACTTACTGGTGCCGTTATAGGCATGGTATTGCCAATCGGATTGCGCTACCCCCATATCCAACTCACCATTCTTAATGGTGTTGATGTTGTAGATGGAGCCACCGGTACTCTCTACAGAGCAGCGAATGTTGTGTTTTTTGTAGTCCTTATTCACCAGACTGCAGATCGCACCACCAGTAGGATAGTACACGCCCGTAACACCGCCGGTACCAATGGTAATAAATTGCTGGGCTTGCGCCGGTAGGGAAATCGCAAGGGAAAGACCGATAAGACCAAGGGTTCGCTTGAATAGATTCATTGCTTCCTCCTGTTGATGCTTTGTTTTTATCTTCACTATGCCACTACGAATATAGAACATTTCCGGAAGTTCACAATGGCATAAAGGCTAACGCGCACTGTTTGAGTGCATACAATGCTGTTTGAAAGCTGAAGGCACCCACGCCGGTCGCGATAACAGCAGGGCAAGCTCTCGCGCCTGCGATACCAATTGGGCATTATTCGCTGCCAGGGCACCATTGCGCAGGGTCAAGTTATTTTCAAAGCCAACACGTACATCCCCCCCCATCGCCAGAGCTGCGGCCGCCGCAGGAAATTCGACCGCTCCAAACGCACAGACCGCCCAGGGCGTATTATCTGAATGCGCATTTACGAAGCCGGATAAAGCGCTTGGGTGCTGGGGTACATCACGCCCCAATACAAACAGTAAGTGATGGCCACAATCAGGCAACATGCCGGATTGTTTTAGTGCATGGTAACGTTGCAACTCCGCCGGAGAATAAAGAATAAATTGTGCGAGACAGTCCTGCTGCAACACCTCGCAGAAAAAATCTTGAGCGTGCGATTGCGCGGTATCATCAGGTATCAGCTCACGCAGGGCAAAACTTGCGGCCATGGGTTGCAACCGGTTGATGAGCGCCATTTGCTGCGCTGGCTCATAACGCCCTACCGCTTCGGTGGTAAGCTGTACCAACATGTCATCACCGACGGCATCGCACACCGCATCGTAGAATCGCTGATTAATATCCCTATCCAGGCTGTGTTGCCCATCCGCATCCCGTGCATGCACATGAATCATACCGGCACCTGCTTGCAAACATTCCTTAGCACATGCAGCCATCTGGGCAGGCGTTATGGGTAGTGCAGGGTGGTCCGCATGACCACGACGCGCACCATTGGGAGCCACAATCAGCAGGCTGCTTTCAGGCCCTACTCCAGCCATTGGTGTCATGCTGCACTACCTCCCTGAGCAAGGGCTTTTGCAAAACCTGCTTCAAGTGCGCGCCCCAGCTTGTCCAGCAGCTCATCACATTGCGCTTCGCTGATGATAAAGGGTGGTGCCAGCAGCACATGGTGCCCGGTCTTGCCATCAATCGTTCCCGCCATGGGATAGCAAATCAGTCCCGCCGCAAAGGCTTCGTCTTTTATCCATTGATGCAGGGGCAGTCGCGCAGCAAAAGGCGTCTTATCTGCTTTATCAGCAACCAGCTCGATACCAATAAACAGGCCACGGCCCCTTATCTCACCCACATGGGGATGGTCTTCAAATCGAATTTTAAGCCCCTGAAACAGGTAATCACTGCGGGCCGCGACCTGGTCCAACAAACGCTCATCCTTAATCACCTTCTGCACGGCCAATGCGGCAGCACAGGCTGTGGCATGGGCCATATAGGTATGCCCATGCTGAAAAAAACCGCTGCCCGATGCCACAGCATCAAATACTTTCTGCTGCACCAGCATGGCGGCAATGGGCTGGTAACCTGCGCCCAGACCTTTCGCCGTAATGAGTATGTCTGGCGCAATGCCTTCCTGTTCGCAGGCGAATAATGTTCCCGTGCGCCCCATGCCACACATCACTTCATCAAGAATCAACAACACACCATAGCGATCACAAATCTCTCGTATGCGTTGGAAATAACCGGGAGCAGCCGTAATGGCGCCAGCCGTCGCTCCCACTACAGGTTCGGCAATAAAGGCCACTACACGTTCAGGGCCAGTTTCCAGTAGCTTTTCCTCCAACAGATTGGCAGCACGCAAACCATAATCCGCCAGGCTTTCTCCATCCTCTCGATAGCGATAGGCATAACAGGGCGCAATGTGTTGAGCCGGTATGAGCAGGGGTTCAAAGAGCGCTTTGCGCCAGGCATTGCCGCCTACCGCCAAAGCGCCAAGAGTATTGCCATGGTAGCTCTGCAAACGCCCGACAAAGACCTCACGCTGCGACTCACCTCGCTCCAAGTGATACTGTCGTGCCAGCTTAAGCGCCGCTTCAACCGCTTCGGAGCCGCCACAACCAAAGTACACCTTCTCCAGTCCTTTCGGTGCTTGCTCGCAAAGGGCTGTCGCTAATTGTTCGGCGGGCTCATTGGTGAAAAAGCTGGTATGGGCGTAGGCGATTTTGTCCAGCTGCTGCTTGACGGCTGCGGTGATGACGGGATGTGCATGTCCAAGCGACGATACCGCTGCACCACCACTGGCATCAAGATAGGCCTTGCCGCTCTTGTCATACAGATATACCCCCTGGCCTGAGTCAACCAGGGGAGGAAGGTGTGTGCAGTGCCGATGAAAAACATGACTCATAAGACTTCGTCGCCTGAATGCCAAGTGTTTAGCATAGTACATACCTAACGCGAGCAATGTATAAAAACGCCACGGCATTAACATGCCGAAATAACTGGAAACAGTATACTCACCTATCCAAAACAATATTTTGAGCAGACTAAAAACAATGAAAGCCGGTTCTTATTTATCCGAAGTGCGTGATCAGTACGAAAACTATCCCTATCCAGCCCGACAGCCATCTGATGAATTACAAAAGATCTTCGTCTCTAAATCCTGCTCTCTCGATTGCCTGAACCACCACTGCTTCGAAGGTAAGCAAACTTTCGACGAAGGATTCAGAGTACTCGTCGCCGGGGGCGGAACAGGTGATGACGTTGTTTATCTGGCCGAACAATTACGCGGCAAGCAAGCCGAGATCGTCTACGTGGATATGTCCGAATCTTCGATGAATATTGCCAAAGAGCGCGCCAAAGTCAGAAAGCTCGACAACATAACCTGGTTTCACGATTCTCTGCTTAATCTGGAAGAAGAAAAGTTCGGGCTCTTCGACTTCATTACCTGCACGGGCGTGTTACACCACCTCGAAGACCCCGACGCTGGCCTCGCCGCACTCACCCGCGTGTTAAAACCCGAAGGGGCCATGTATCTCATGGTGTATGCAACGATTGGTCGCACTGGTATCTATCAGATGCAGGAATTGATGCGCCGTATCAACAACGGCGTCTCCGAATCTCAGCAGAAAGTGGACAACACCAAGCGCGTGCTCGCAAACTTACCCCCCGGAAACTGGTTTTCTTTCAATAAGATATCGTGCAAGAAAGATCTGTCCTCCGATATTGGTATCTACGACTTACTACTGCACTCCACCGATCGTGCTTACACGGTTTCCGAAATGTACGAATTTGTAGAACAGGCGGGCCTGACTCTTTCCAAGCTATACAACCCCGACCATCCACTCGGCGATTTTGTGTTTTACCCAGACACCTATCTGAGAGATCCCCAATTGCTGGCGCATATCAAATCGCTCCCTGTGCGTGAACAACAGGCCGTGAGCGAATTGCTTTTTGGGCAACTGATGAAGCAGTGCTGCTTCGTTTCCAAAAAACCGAAAAATGCCCCAAGTCTGGATGATCAGGCAATGATCCCCTGCATCAGCACCATCTATACGCAACCCCAGCTGGTGCAACAGTTACAGTCGGCATTTCAAGCGACCAACACAGATATCCCCATCAATCCCATGTTCTCCATCAAAAATCGCGGTAATACCGTGGCGCTGTTTCATAACATTGATGGCAAACGATCCCTGAAGGATATCGTTGAGGAAACAATTCAACAGTCAGGTAAGGACCAGGACTATAAGCAGGTTTATGCTGAGCTCCGCGCTCTGCTCGACACTCTCATCAAAGTCGATATCGTCTACTTGAAGGATGCATCGGTTTTTGACTACCCCACTATTCCGGAGATGATCCAGCGCGTTCGTAGTTAACAGTGTTACGATTTTCGCATGCATGTTGGTAAACGTGCTCAAAGGAACAGGCGAGGTGATGGTTACTAATTACTGACCGCACCGCGCACCCGCCGCATTTACTTTCGCTGGATGTGTCCTATATTTTGAAGCAGTGCACTAAGCAACAGATTGGGATCTTTATTGTCGCAGAGTATATACAGGCTTGCCTGGCAATTGAGGATTATTTCGAGCATGCTCATCCATGTAATCGTCTCTCTACCTACCGCAATAAAGTCGCTATCACATTCGAAAATTAACTGTTCTTATCCGTCATTATTGTTATGGCAATAAGGTAAGAGTGGAGACGGCGTAATGCTTAATCAGGACTCAGAGGTACACCCAAAGTGGTATAAAACAATATATTGGGCCTTAAAGTCCGGGTCAAAATCTCTACAACTTAAAACTCTATTTGAATCCAGTCGCGTCTACGACAACTTGTTTGTCGCATTGATTTACGTTTTATCTGCGCGAGTAGGACAAACCTTTGCCATCGAGCCAGGCAACGTTACCCCTGTGTGGATTCCTTCAGGGCTAATGCTCGCATTAGC
>JBFHVM010000026.1:0-18141 GCA_041589495.1 Oleiphilaceae bacterium
CATAGTCCTGCCAGCCTGCTTTGTCGTCGCCCAGATAAGTTGTAAACGCTTGTTGGCCCCAGGGACAGTCGATTGGATTGACGATAGGGCTGAAGGCGGAGATGGATGTATAGCGTTGGGGATTTTTCAGACCGATGCTGAGTGCGCCATGACCTCCCATGGAGTGTCCGGCGATAGCGCGGTGTTCGGTAACTGGGAAGTGTTCTTCAATCAGCGTGGGTAATTCCTCAACTACGTAGTCGTACATCTGATAATGCTTGCGCCAGGGTTCCTGCGTGGCATTCAGGTAAAAACCTGCGCCCTGTCCCAAATCATAGGCCTTGGGGTCATCAGGGACATCCTCGCCGCGGGGGCTGGTATCGGGCGCAACAAGGGCGATGCCCAGTTCAGCGGCTATGCGCTGGGCCCCCGCTTTTTGCATAAAGTTTTCGTCTGTACAAGTGAGACCCGAAAGCCAATACAGCACTGGTACTCGCGTGTCGGCCGCCAAAGGGCCGCACACCTGTGGTGGTAAATAAACGGCAAAACGCATGTGGCAGTTGAGTGCGGCTGAGTTGTGCTCAAACTGCTTGTGCCAGCCGTCGAAGCTGCGGTTGGCGCTGACTTCTTTGAGATTCATTCACAAACCTCCTTTTTGCTGCGTTTAGAAGTGCACCACGCTACGGATGCTCTCGCCTTTGTACATCAGATCAAAAGCCGAGTTGATGTCTTCCAGCGGCATGGTGTGAGTAATGAAATCCTTAAGCGGGATTTCGCCAGCCAAATAACGTTCGACATACTCGGGTAATTCGGTACGACCTTTTACACCGCCAAAGGCCGTACCGCGCCAAACGCGACCGGTCACTAATTGAAATGGACGGGTGGAAATTTCCTGCCCGGCACCCGCTACACCAATAATGACTGATTCGCCCCAACCTTTATGGCAGCACTCGAGAGCGGAGCGCATCACATCAACGTTACCGATGCACTCGAAAGAAAAGTCCACGCCGCCATCGGTGAGTTCTACGATGACTTCCTGAATGGGTTTGTCGTGGTCCTTGGGATTAATGCACTCGGTGGCGCCGAGCTTGCGGGCGAGATCAAACTTGCTCTCATTAATGTCAATGCCAATGATACGGCTGGCTTTGGCCATGGCGGCGCCAATCACAGCGCTTAAGCCGATACCACCCAGGCCAAAAATCGCGACGGTATCGCCTTCTTTCACTTTAGCAGTATTCATCACCGCCCCCATGCCGGTGGTGACACCACAACCCAAGAGACAAACCTCTTCGAGAGGTGCTTCAGGATTGACCTTGGCTAACGATATTTCGGGCAACACGGTATATTCAGAAAAGGTGGAGGTGCCCATGTAGTGAAAAATCGGCTCGCCATTGAGCGAAAATCGGGAAGTGCCATCGGGCATTAAACCCTTGCCTTGCGTGGCACGGATTTTTTGGCACAGATTGGTCTTGCCTGACAGGCAGAATTTACATTCACGGCATTCCGGCGTGTAGAGTGGAATTACGTGGTCGCCAACGGCAACGCTGGTTACACCCTCGCCAATTGATTCGACAATACCGCCACCTTCATGACCCAGAATCGCCGGGAATACGCCTTCGGGGTCTTCGCCCGATAAAGTAAAGGCGTCGGTATGGCACACACCGCTGGCAAGAATACGTACACGCACCTCGCCTGCTTGTGGTGGCATGACATCCACTTCTTCAATTTTTAGTGGCTTGCCTGGCCCCCAGGCAACGGCGGCACGCGATTTAATGACCCCGTCAGACATAGCGCTTTCCCATTCGATTATTGTTTGAGACTTTTTACCGCAAGTGGCTTAAGGATGAAAGTACCTGCGCAGCACAGTGACAACTATTTAAGCGAATTTTTTATTGCCGCAGCCTGTTTAAAGGCGTATTTTTGCTTAGTGAGTAGTCGTTTGATTTCGCCGGTCTCAAGATTGCGTTTTGTGGCGTTTACTCCTATGTTTCAAGGCTGTGACTCAGCAGTCTCGCAAACTCGTCGGCATGCAGTGTCGATTGTACGCAGTGCACTCGCACTGTGGTCTTTTCAGTCGTGTTTACCCCCCGTTTGCTTCTAGTCCAGCGCTAAATTTGGTGAGAAAGAATGACCTCTTCAGAGGTTTCGCTATCTCGTTCAGGGAGCATAAAAATGAACAATATCAAGCCTTTGGCAATGGCCATCTCTCTTTCTGTTCTGGTTGGTTGCGCCAGCAAGACCAGCCTCAAACAGGATGAAATTCAGGAGCGCTATCCTGATATCAGTCGATTGGAGCAGGCACTGGAAGTGGCTGATCAGCAGGAAGTCGATCTGCTCTCACAAAAACTCTATGCATCGGCCCAGGCCAGTCTGGCCAAAGCTAAAGAGCAGGCCAAAAAAGGCGACGACAAAGCGCTCAATCAGTTGCAGGCCGCCGAATCGGCCTTACAGCAGGCAGAGGCCAATGCCCAGATTGGTCGCGATGAGCTGGGCGCTGTTATGCGGCAGAGAGAGAAGGCTCGGGCGGCAGGTGCTCCGGCCAAGTATGCGACCGCCTTCGCCAATGCAGATAAAGCCTTAATTGACGCCGGTAATCTGATCGCCAAGGGTGACTTGGCCGAGGTCCGCGAAGATCGTCAGGCGCTGCAGCAGCGCTATGCCAAGATGGAAGTGGATTCGCTGAAACAGGCGACGGTAAAAGACGTAGAGGCGCTGATGCAGCAAGCCAAACGCCAGGATGTCGAAGATTATGCACCGCAAACGCTTGAGCAGGCCAGGCAGGAACTGGGGCTGGCAAAAAGCGTATTGGAGTCCGATGTTACCGCAACCCAAACCGCAGCCATGCATGCTTCCAATGCCGACGGTTTGGTGCGTCGAGCCATTCACATGAGCGCTTTGATCAAAGAGTTCCGACAAAGCGATATGAGCGAAGAGCAACGTGTGCTTTGGTATCAGGATCAATTATCGAAGGTGGTCGCGCCGCTGGATGTGAATCCGCAGTTTGGTCAACCCAACAAGCAGACTATTGAGATGCTGGCTGGCGCCGTGGGTGGCGTAAAGAGCGACCTGGAGCAAACACGCATGACGCTGGCGCAGGCAGAAGAAGAACATCAAAAGCAACAACAGATGTCAGAACAGGAGCATGAGCAAACTGTGCTGGCTTTGCGCCAAAACTATGAGCAACAGCTGGCGCAATTGACGCAGGATTATGCCGCCTTGCAGTCATCATCACAGGCAACCATCGCGCGTAATGAGCAGCTTGAGGCAAAGTTTCGTTCGGTGCAGGAAATGTTCAATGCAGACGAAGCAGAAGTTTACCGTCAGGGCGATGATGTGCTCATTCGGGCCTATGGGTTTAATTTTCCATCCGGTACCAGTGAAATTCAGAGCAATAACTTCCCATTGCTCAAAAAGATTATTGGCGCAATTGAGGTATTTCCTCAGTCTAACGTTGCCGTTTCTGGTCATACCGACAACCGAGGCAGCGATGAGCTGAACCAGCAACTCTCACAGGATAGGGCGCAAACCGTCGCACGCTTTTTGGTGGACGTGGGTAATCTGGCCGAAGATCGGGTGAGCAGTAACGGTTATGGAAAGAATCGCCCATTAGCGTCTAACGAGACTGCTGACGGCCGGGCGGCGAATCGTCGAGTGGAAATTCTGATCGACAATTAGTGAAAAAATCACGCTTGTTATAGTCTGATGTGAAAAGGCAAAACGCGTTGTTGCAGTCCTTTTCAGTCGTTGGCATGGTAAACAGAAACGTTGCTCTATAGAGCTCGGAGTTGCTACAAAAATCTGTTAATCGCACAACAATATTAGAAGCGCTTGCGTGTTTAGGTGAATAATTGAGCTCCGACACAGGCATGAAAAGGAGGGGGCACAATGAGCTTGATACCACGTAACGGTCTATTTGATCTGGACAGTATTTTTGATGGTTTAGGTTCTTCCATGATGGCGGAAGCCAAGCAGGGATTCTTTACACCACGTATCGACCTCACAGAAACCGAAACCGGTTACCATGTGAGCGCTGAATTACCGGGAGTAAAAAAGGATGATATTCATATTACGCTGGAAGATGGCGTGCTATCCATAGAGGCAGAAAGCCAAAATGAGAGCAAGCAGGAAGCGGATGGGCGTGTACTGCGTCAAGAGCGTCGTTATGGCAAGTTTATGCGTAGTTTCAATATCGGGCGGGGGATAGAACAGGCCGAAATCAAGGCAAGCTTTAGTGACGGGATATTGCAGTTGGAGATTCCGCGCGCGCAGCCGCAACAAAATCTGAGCCAGGAAATTCCCATTCATTAAAGCAGTAAGTCGCGTTAACAAGCGATGGGCCCGGCATCTATCGTTGGGTGTCTGGCCCTTACTGCTTTATGAGTCTCGGTGCTAACCACAAACCCGCACACAGGCATGCCACAAATGTGATGGCTTGTGTGCTTAATCCTCCAAATGCCACCAATGCGGGCCCCGGGCACAAGCCAATCAGTCCCCATCCCAGACCGAACAGTGTTGCTCCACCCAAGAGGCTGACATCCAGATCTTTCCTTGTGGGGATAAAAAACTGCTTATCGAAGATGGGGTGCTCGCGCTGCAGTATCAATCGATAGCCCAATGCAGTGACTCCCAGAGCGCCTCCCATAACAAAGGCTAGAGTAGGATCCCACACGCCGGTCACATCCAAAAAACCGATGACTTTGGCGGGATTGGCCATGCCTGAAATGATCAGGCCAACACCGAATATCAGGCCGCAAAGTAATCCAATCAAGGCATTCATAAAGCATCTCCCGTGATCATGCGTTTTACCCACACAGTAAGCACGGCAACGGCCATAAACACGAAGGTAGCCGCAATGGAGCGCGCTGAGCCGCGCGACATGCCACATACACCGTGGCCACTGGTACAGCCATTGCCCAGGCGGGTGCCAATGCCCACTAGCAGGCCTGCAATGGCTAGCAGTACAAGATTCTCGTTAATCTCAAAAGTGATGGGGCCGTTTGCCAGGTTATAAAGGGGCCAAGCCAGAATCAGGCCGACTACGAAGGGCGCCTGCCATCCCCATTGATCACTGCGTTCGAGCACGCCGCTCAGAATGCCGCTGATGCCGGCGATACGCCCCTTCAGCAACATTAATAAACTGGCCGAGAGGCCAATCAAGACGCCGCCAGCTAAACCTTGCCACATTGAAAATTCTGCAATCATTACACTCTCCCACAGGCCAGATTGGCCGGCACTGCTACATCCATCAATTTGGGGTCGGGCAAGTCCAGATTATTCATAATGTCGATATACTGTGCTTTGGTTTTTCCGGCAAGACGTGGGTTGTGCCGCTTTTCTTCGCCGATGGAGCTTACGGTCCAGCCTTTGTAATCATGGGCCGGATAGACCAGCGTATCGTCGGGCAGTTTGAACAGCTTATTCACGATGGAGTCCCAGGACTTTTCGGCATTACCACCCTGAAAGTCCGTGCGGCCGGTGCCGCGAATCAGCAGTACGTCACCCGTGAATACACGATCTTTCATCACCAGACTAAAAGACTCGTTGGTATGACCGGGTGTATACACAGCGCGTAGTGCAATGCCGTCGACATCAATGTTTTCGCCTTCGCTGAATTTGTCTGACACGCACTCGGCCTTGGAAAACTCGCCCATCATGGTGATGCAATGTTCACGCGCACGCAGCTCGCCCAGCCCAGTAATGTGGTCGGCATGAGTATGTGTATCAATAGCGCGCACCAGATTCAGGTCCAGCTGCTCGATGGCTTTGAGGTAGTGGTTAACCCGCTCCTTTACGGGGTCGATAATAAGCGCTTCGCGCCCTTTGCCCGAGGCCAAGAGATAACTGTAAGTGCTACTGTCGTGATCGAAAAACTGCCGGAATAGCATCATCATTCTCCTATGTGACACCCTCTTGAACGAGGCTGACTATCAAACCAATGGCAACCAGCAACAATCCGCTGGAAAATATTTTTTGCAATATTGGTTCCGGTAATCTGGCGGCCAGCATACGACCAAGCAGCATTCCCAATAACCCGCCACTCGCGAAGGGTAGAAGCATTGCAATATGTGACGACAAGATTTCGTAAGCGCTGATGGCGCCACTGGCGCTAATGACTGTGATGATCACCAGGGAGCTAGCAATGGCGCGCGTGATGGGTAATTGAATGGTTGCCATTAAAATGGGCACGATTAAGAACCCGCCGCCCACACCAAAAATGCCGCTGAGTAGCCCGGTTAGTGCGCCACCCGCGGCCAATATGGCGGCACACCGAGCGCTGAAACGTAATTGACCGTCGGGTTCGTAGGGGCAGATCACAGTGCCATCTTCGCCGCCGGTCAGTCGGGCCCGTACGCTGCCAACAGCTGACTGCCGCCACATCCGAAAACCCATAATGGCCGCCAATATTGCAAACAGCGCCAAGCGCCATTGGTCAGCCAGCATTGCACCTAACCAAAGACCCGCAGGCGCGGTAAGTATGCCCAAGGCAGCAAATAAAAGTGTGGGTCGAATAAATACCAGCCTCAACCGCAGTGCATCGATGCTACCGAGTAGCGCTGTAATCCCTACCACCAACAGGGATGCCGGTACAGCCTGTGCCAGCGGGATATCCAACACATAAACCAGGAGCGGCAAGGCAAACAAGGAGCCCCCACCGCCGGTCAGGCCGAGTGACAGACCCACCGCAACACCGCAAAAGAGGGGCAGCAGCAACTCAACCATATTTCGCCAACAGTCGCGTATAGCGTTCCAGTTTAATGGCGTCTTCGCCCATTTCCTGCTCCATCATGCAGGCCACGGTTTCAAAGAAACAGCGGTCCAGCGCCTTGCGGGCAGCAGCCAGTTGTTGGGCAACCTTTTCGCAATCATCGCTTTCGGTAATGAGGGATTGTAAAGCACGTACTTGCCCTTCGATGCGACGCAAGCGGGCGACCAAGGCTTTGCGACGTTCTTCGCTGTGAGTGTATTCAGCCATCTTGAATAATTCCAAATATACTATGGGGGGTATGGTATATGTCGGTCAAAAAATAATCAAGCGCTATGCTGGATATGGGCGAATTGATGTATGTCAAGAACTCCTCCTTACAGCAAAAAAATGGCTTGTCAGAAGACTCATAACGGGCGCACAGTAGTCGGATTACGCTTAATTGGGAGTCCTGTGTGGATCAGCGAGTCAAACCGGAAGCGCTTTGCCATAGTCAGTCGCTTTTCGCCGTCATGGATGCGCTGGGAAGTTCGCCATCGGGTTTTTCGGGCGAACAAGCAGAGCGGCAACGTCAGCAATTTGGCAGCAATGTCTTACCCATGGCGCCACCGCCAAGCTGGTGGCAAAGGCTACTGTCGCAATTCCAGAATGTACTGATCTATGTGTTATTGGTGAGTGCGGTCATCAGCGCGTTGATGGGACATTTTGTGGATGCCGGAGTCATTATTGCGGTGGTATTGGCCAATGCCATCGTTGGTCTGGTTCAGGAAGGAAAAGCAGAGACCGCGCTGCGCGCAATTATGTCGATGACGCGCACACACAGCATGGTCATTCGTGATGGGAGACTGGTATCGATGGACAGTGCCGAGTTGGTGCCGGGGGATGTAGTCTGGCTGCAGGCTGGCGACCGTGTACCAGCAGATGTACGCCTGTATGATGTAAAAGATTTGCAGTGCGATGAATCGGCCCTCACCGGCGAGGCGCAGCCCGTATCTAAATTCAATGGCGTGCTGGAACCGGATACTCTGCTTGCGGAACGCAGCAATATGGCTTACATGGGCACTATGGTCACCTTTGGTGTCGCGCATGGTGTGGTAGTTGCCACAGGCCTGCATACCGAGATCGGTAAAATCAGCCATATGGTGGGGCAGGTTCAATTGCCCGAAACGCCCTTGCAAAAGCAACTTGCCCGCTTTGCTCGCCAACTGACTACGGCGATTTTGCTGGTGTGTGTGTTCACCATTGTCCTTGGCATGTTGCTGCATGATTACAGTCTCAAGGAGATGTTTCAGGCCGCAATCGGCATTGCCGTTTCGGCAATTCCCGAAGGATTGCCGGCCATCGTGACGATCGCCCTGGCCATTGGTGTGCAGCGCATGGCGGCACGAAATGCCTTAGTAAGGCGCTTGCCGGCGGTCGAGGTATTGGGGTCGGTCGATGTAATTTGTTCAGACAAAACCGGCACCCTCACGGCCAATGCCATGACTGCGCGCGAAGTATTTACCGATCAAAAGGCCTATCGCGTAAGCGGTGAGGGCTATTGTCCTAAAGGCGAGATTAGCCTGTTGGATTCCACGGATTCGGTAACCAGTGGGAATGATCCAGTATTGTCTTGTGCGAGCGAAATCGCCTTCTTATGTAACGATGCGCGTACTTCGCAGGAAGAAGGTAATTGGCTTCTTGTTGGTGATCCCACCGAGGGTGCCTTGCTCACTATGGCGAAAAAAGCGGGCATTGAAGAACAAGCAACTTCAAAGCGGTGGCCTCGCGCAGACGAACTTCCCTTCGCCAGCGAACGACGTTACATGGCGACCTTGCACACCAGTACGCAAGGAGCCAGATTAATGGTCAAGGGTGCACCAGAGCGTTTATTGCAATTTGCCTCGGCAGCTTTAAGCGAGCGCGGTGAGGTTGACGTGGATCATCAACGCTGGCAGGTCGAGATTGAGCGTTTCGCGCAACAAGGCATGCGTGTCATGGCGCTGGCGTATCGGGACTTTTCGGAAAAGCCCCTAGGTTTGGATTACGCGGACGCTGAACAGAACCTGGTGCTGGTGGCCTTGGTAGGCATTAGCGATCCACCACGCCCCGAAGCCATTAGCAGTATTCAAGACTGCCATGCCGCCGGTATAAGGGTCAAAATGATCACCGGTGACAACCCGATCACGGCGGCTGCGATTGGTCGCGAGATGGGGCTAAATACCTCTAAAGTGATGACCGGTGCAGAGCTGGACGAATTAAACCCGGAAGAGTTGGGTGAGATTGCCGAGCAAGTGGATGTGTTTGCCCGTACCAGTCCCGCGAATAAGTTGCAGTTGGTGTCGGCTATACAACGGTGGCGGCATGTGGTGGCGATGACCGGTGATGGCGTTAATGATGCACCTGCATTACGCAAGGCAGACATCGGCGTTGCCATGGGCGAAAAAGGCACCGACGCGGCGAAAGAAGCGGCGGATTTTGTGCTCACCAACGATAATTTCAGCACCATAGCCAGTGCCGTCGCCGAAGGTCGGGCCGTTTACGACAATATCATCAAATCCATCATCTTTATTCTGCCGACTAGTCTGGCCGAATCTCTGGTGATATTCAGTGCCATTATGATGGGGCTGGTGATGCCTGTCACACCGGCGCAAGTGTTGTGGATCAATATGATCACTACGGTCACGCTGGCTCTGGTATTGGGGTTTGAGCAACCCGAAGCCGACATCATGGCGAGGCCGCCACGACCCTATGGCCAAAGCATGATCAGTAAGGAGCTGGTGTTTCGTATGGTCTTGGTGGGAGGCCTAGGCGCTTCAGTCGTTTTTGGCCTGTTTGATTACTATCTCGACTCTGGCGCCAGTCTCGAGTTGGCACGCACCGTCGCCGTGAATACGCTGGTGATGATTGAGGTGCTGTATCTGTTCAATTGCCGCTTTTTGCATCAAGGCATTTTTGGGCGTCACTTTCTTAAGGGTATCCAGCCCACACTCTGGGCGTTGTTCGCCATCGTGCTGATTCAAGGGGTGTTTAGTTATTTGCCGATATCGCAGCGGCTGTTTGGTCTGGCGAGTATGCAATGGATCGACTGGGTGATCGTACTCGTGTGCAGCTCACCGATTCTATTTTTGGTTGAGTTGGAAAAATGGATTCAGCGCGGTTTACGCCCTGCGAAAGCGGCGCTATCCCCTGCAACGCAAGCTTAGTTTGCCAGTAAACGCGAATTTAAACATTATCACCGACAATGGGAGGTCATTCCATGGCCCGTATCAAGCCCCTCTTCAATCCGCTGAAGAATCTTGCAGAACAGTTTGAATCGCTGATTCAACACCGACTCTGGTTAAAGGTTCTGATCGCTCTCGGCCTGGGCGTCTTGTTCGGTATTCTGCTTGGCCCTGATCTCGGCTGGTTTGAGGCGCAAACGGTGAAGACCATTACCGCCTGGTTGGCCTTACCCGGGCAGGTATTCCTGGCCATTATTCAGATGATTGTGGTGCCGCTGGTACTCGCTTCCATTGTACGGGGCTTGGCCGCCAACAATAATCCGGCGGCGATGAAGCGCAATGGATTGTTGGCTGTCGGGTTTATCGTGGTCTCAACCGCGCTTGCTGCAGCTGTGGGAATTTTACTGGCACTGAATATTCAACCGGGCAACTTTATTGATGCCACAGCGCTGACTGATGCTTCGACGGCACCGCTCACCAGTACCGTCGCCAAGGGCTTTCCGGCCGCAGCTGAATTGCCGGACAAAGTGTCGGCGCTGATTCCGCGTAACCCTCTGGCGTCGATGGCCTCTGGAGAAATGTTGCAGGTGATTCTATTTGCCGCCGTATTGGGGGTGGCCTTGTTGTCCATTCCTGCTACTCAGGCGCGCCCCCTATTTGAATTGCTCACGGCGCTGCAGGAAGTGTGCTTACGCGTGGTGTCCTGGGCCATGGTACTGGCACCTTACGCGGTTTTTGGTTTGATTACTCGCTTGGTGGCCAACCTGGGTATTGAAGTGCTGGCAGGTATGGCGGTGTACGTGCTGACTGTGTTGCTGGGTTTGCTCATCATTGCCGGCCTCTATTTTGTGGTGGCGCACTTTAGCCTCAAGCAACGCTTTAAGGTGTTTTTAAACAGTATGCGCGAACTGTTGTTGCTGGCGTTTTCGACCAGTAGTTCGGCTGCCGTAATGCCTATTTCACTAAAAGTGGTCGAGAATGATTTGGGCATTCGGCCCGACATCGCCCGCTTTTTGATTCCACTCGGTGCCACCATCAATATGACCGGCACGGCCCTATATCAGGGCGTAGCCACTGTGTTTCTGGCTCAGGTGTTTAACGTCGAGCTGGGGCTTACCAGTTATCTCTTTATCGTCACCATGGCGGTGGCCGCCTCCATTGGTTCGCCTGCCACACCCGGGGCGGGCATTATCATATTGAGTATGGTGCTTGAGGGAGTGGGCATACCGGCCGCGGGCGTGGCATTAATTCTGGGGGTGGATCGTATCCTGGACATGTGTCGCACCAGTGTGAACGTACTTGGCGACGTGGTGGCCTGTGCTGCGGTGCAGGCGCTGAATCCTGAAGCACCGGAGGGCGATGCATCAAGTGAACCCGCGGGCGATCCGCCCACATCCAAAGCAACGAGCCAGTAGCATAGTCAGTAAGGTAAGGAAAATTCGCATGACAATAATGGAATCAAATGCAATGAATACGCTACCGAAAGAAGAGCTGGCGGCTCTGGATGCTTTCTGGCGGGCCTGCAACTATCTGGCGGCTGGCATGATCTACCTGCGTGACAATGTGCTCTTACAGGAGCCTCTTGATAAGCAGCACCTCAAACAGCGCTTGCTGGGCCACTGGGGAGCCAGTCCGGGTTTGTCGTTTATGTATGCCCATATCAATCGCGCAATCATTAAACATGGTATTGAATCGATCTTTTTGGCCGGGCCGGGCCATGGAGCGCCCGGTGTCATTGCGCCAGTTTATCTGGAAGGTGTTTATACGGAGGTCTATCCCGAAGTCAGTCTGGATGCGCATGGCATGCGGCACCTGTTCAAGCAGTTCTCCTTTCCGGGGGGAATTGGCAGCCACTGCACGCCTGAGTTGCCAGGCTCCATTCATGAGGGGGGGGAATTGGGTTACAGCATCTCGCATGCCTTCGGTGCCGCGTTTGATAACCCGGATCTGGTCGTGACGGTTGCCGTGGGAGATGGTGAGGCGGAAACCGGGCCGCTCGCCACCTCCTGGCATTCGGCCAAGTTTATTAATCCGGTTCGTGACGGGGCGGTCTTGCCCATTTTGCATTTGAATGGCTACAAAATTAACAACCCTACGCTGTTATCGCGGATTCCTGGTGACGAACTTAAGGCCCTGTTTGAAGGTTACGGTTGGCAGCCTTTTTTTGTGGAAGGCAGTGACCCCGAAGCCATGCATCAAACCATGGCGTCAACGATCGATACCTGTATCTTGAAAATTTGTCAGGCGCAGCAGGATGCACGCGCCAGTGGCAAGGCGACTCGTATCAAGTGGCCAATGATTGTACTGCGCAGCCCCAAAGGTTGGACTTGTCCCGCCGAAGTTAACGGCAACAAGGTGGAAGGCTTCTGGCGGGCCCATCAGGTGCCGCTGAAAGACGTGCACGAACAGCCAGAACAATTAGCCTTACTTGAGCTGTGGCTTAAGTCCTATCGTCCGGAGGAATTGTTTGACGCGCGGGGTATGCCATCTGGTCTGGTCACTCAGCTTATTCCGAAGGGCGAGGCTCGTATGGCGACCAGCCCCCATGCCAATGGCGGGAGGCTCAAACGAAATCTGCGTTTACCCGATTTTCGTGACTATGCGCAGGCAGTTGAATGCCCTGGTCAAACGCTGGCTCCCAACACTAAACCCCTGGGGCAAATGTTGCGGGATGTGATGCGGGAGAACAGCACAAACTTTCGCGTGTTCGGGCCCGATGAAAATTCTTCCAATAAGCTCGATGCCATTTACGAAGTCAGTAAAAAGTGCTGGTTGATCGAGTTTTTGCCCGAAGATGACAATGGCGGCGAGCTGAGCCCGGATGGTCGCGTGATGGAAATCCTCTCAGAGCATACCCTGCAAGGCTGGTACGAAGGTTATGTGCTGAGTGGGCGGCACGGCTTTTTTGCTACGTATGAGGCCTTCGTGCACGTAATTGATTCCATGTTCAATCAACACGCTAAGTGGCTCGCTATTTGTGAAGAACTGCCATGGCGGGCGCCCATAGCCTCGATAAATTTGCTGATTACGTCGACCGTCTGGCGACAGGATCACAACGGCTTTACGCATCAGGACCCAGGCTTTCTCGATCTGGTGGTCAATAAAAGTCCTGAAGTGACACGCATTTACCTGCCACCCGATGTGAATTGTTTGCTGTCGACGGCAGACCATTGTATGCGCTCGCACAATGACATTAACGTGATCGTCTGTGACAAGCAGCCGCACATCCAGTATCTCAACATGGACGAGGCCATCAAACACTGTACCAAGGGCTTGGGCATCTGGCCTTGGGCAAGTAATGATCAAGGCGCGGAGCCTGATGTGGTGATGGTCGGTTGTGGCGATATACCCACCAAGGAGGCACTGGCGGCCACCGCCTTGCTGCGTGAGCATTTCCCCGATCTGAAGATTCGCTTTATCAATGTGGTGGATCTGTTTCGTATGACGACGCCCGAGGCGCACCCTCATGGCCTGTCGCAGCGTGACTACGACAGTTTATTTACCACCGATAAACCGGTGATTTTCAACTTTCACGGCTATCCTTGGTTGATACATCGTTTGGCCTATAAGCGCCATAACCATGAGCACCTGCATGTTCGGGGCTACAAAGAGCGGGGCAATATCAATACACCACTGGAATTGGCCATCGAAAACGAAATCGATCGTTTCAGTCTGGCGATAGAGGTGATTAACCGGGTACCGCCTCTGCAAGTAGCGGGCGCCCATGTGAAGCAGCGTCTGCGTGACCGACAGATCGAATGCCGCTTATATGCGCATGAACACGGTGTTGATCTGCCTGAAGAAAACAACTGGCGCTGGCCTTTCTAAACCATAACGGTCTGAGTGAGGTAGGAACGCTTTGAGCACATTACAGATCATCGGTGCCTTAATAGGCGGTCTGGGCTTGTTTTTGCTTGCCGTGGGTATGATGTCCGAGGGGCTGCGTGATGCAGCAGGCAATTCGCTGCGCAAGCTATTGTCGCACTGGACATGCACGCCTCTACGTGGTGTGTTTTCGGGCTTGTTTATGACAGCAGTGGTGCAGTCATCCAGTGCGGTAACGGTAGCGGCCATTGGCTTCGTCAATGCCGGTCTGCTTAATCTCCGCCAAACTCTGGGTGTTATTTACGGTGCCAATATCGGCACCACCATGACCGGTTGGTTGGTGGCGCTGGTAGGCTTCAAACTCAATATTCAGGCCTTTGCCTTGCCACTAATAGGCATTGGCATGTTGCTCCGACTGTTTAGTAAACAGGGGCGTTGGCCGGCATTTGGCTTGGCGTTGGTGGGCTTTGGCCTGTTTTTTATTGGGGTGGATGTACTCAAAGGCGCCTTTGAAGGCATGGTTGCCACCTTCAATCTAGCGGAAATGACCGCGGAAGGTGGCGGGCAGCTTTTCTGGTATTTGATAACCGGCATTGTGGTGACGGTACTCACGCAATCATCCAGTGCCGCGATCGCACTCACCATTACCGCGGCTGCAGCCGGCGTGATTGGAATTCATGCGGCAGCTGCGATGGTGGTCGGTGCCAATGTGGGTACCACGTCAACGGCGGTACTGGCGGCGATTGGAGCCACCGTCAACGCGAAACGGGTGGCTTTGGCGCAGGTGCTGTTCAATGTGGGCACCGGACTGGTGGCGCTGATGATTTTGCCGCTCATGTTTTGGGTGGTTCGGTTGATCAGCGAGGTCGCAGGACTGGCTGCCGACCCGGGCATCACTCTGGCCTTATTTCATACGATATTTAACGTATTGGGTGTGCTGCTGGTATTGCCTCTTAACGAACGTTTGGCATCGTTTTTGGAAGGATGCTTTTTACGTCGGGAAGAAAAAGTCCATCTGCCAAAATTTCTGGATAGCGCCGTGGCAACGACACCGGTTTTGGCAATTAATGCGCTCATACTGGAGCTGGAAGCGCTGGCACAACGTGTCCATATCATGTTGCAGAAGGCGCTGGGAAAGCCGGGCACAGACGCAGCCACTTTGCACGAGGAATTGCGCATCGTCAGGGAGCTATCGCGTGCCATATCGGTATTCATCGTTAAGTTGTCAGGTCGTGCCTTGCCACAAGAAGTGTCGCAACAATTGGCAACGCTGTTGCGTGTCGATCAATACCTGGTTAGTTGCGCTGTCAACATCGAAATAGGGATGAAAAAGGGGCATCAAGTGGATGACGCCACGCTGCTCGAAAAACAGCTTGGATTATCCGATTACCAGGCGGAGTTATTGTCGGCGTTGACCGCGCAAGAACCGGAAGAATTGCAACAAGGCTTGTCGAAAGTGCAGGGCTTGCATGATCATCTAAAAACAAAAGCCTTGCAGGCAGGGGCAGAAGGTAGGCTGGATTTTGAGCCCTTGATGCAACTACTTGAGATCTTGGCGGAACAGCTTCGTTTGGCACAGCAGTGGTTGAAAGCCGGGCATTACCTCAATCGCTTAAAACGTCACATCAGCGCAAACGGCGATCAGCATGACGTAGATCCGTTCGCTACTCCCAATCACCATCAAACTTTGGATCAACACTGAGGATGCTATGGCTAAACTCACGTTTTTAGGCGCCGCGGAGGGCGTGACTGGCTCCTGTTATTTACTTGAGACCGATCATGCCCGTGTACTGCTGGATTGTGGTTTATTTCAGGGCCGTAAAGAGGAAGAGGAGAGCAATCTTAAACCCTTGCCATTCAAGGCCAGTAGTATCGATGCTGTCGTGCTCTCTCATGCCCACCTTGACCATTCCGGGCGTTTGCCTTTGCTGGTACGCGAGGGTCTCGATAGTCCAATTTTCATGACCTGGCCGACGGCAGACCTCATTGAAGTGCTGCTAAAAGACGCAGCGTCCTTGCAAGAGCGTGATGCGGAGTGGGAGAACAAGAAAAGGCGTCGTTCCGGTAAAGAGGAAATTTCACCGCTTTACGGTTTGCCCGATGTCGAAGCAACGCTGCAGTGCTGCCAAGGTATGGATTACCATCAAAGCCTGAGCGTGGCCGAAAATATTTCGGTGCGCTTTCTCGATGCCGGGCATATTCTGGGCTCGGCCATTGTTGAAGTCAGCATTCATGAAAATGGCGAAGAGAAAAAACTGGTGTTCTCTGGGGATTTGGGAAATTCCTGCGCAGCACTCTTGCGAGATCCTGAAACGGTCGAGGCTGCCGACGTGCTCTTGCTTGAATCTACCTATGGTGATCGCGATCATCGCTCCATGGCGGAGACGCTGCAGGAGTTTGAAGATGTCATCGAAGAAGCCTCGCAGAATGGCGGTAATATCCTCATTCCCTCTTTTGCGGTGGGCCGTACTCAGGAAATTATTTTTCGTTTGGGTGAGTTATATCAACAGGGCAAGTTACGTCATCAGGCTGTCTATCTCGATAGCCCCATGGCCATCGCCGTCACCGAAATCTATCACCGCTATCAGGATGTCTTCAACCGCGAGGACCGTGCTGCATTAGGCGCCAGTAAACGCCGCAGTTTGCATAACTTTTTACCCGTGTTGCGTTATTCGGTGCACACCGAAGAGTCCATGGCTCTCAATCGCATCGAAAAAGGTGCCATCATCATCGCGGGTAGTGGCATGTGTAATGGTGGGCGCATTCGTCATCACCTCAAGCATAATTTATGGCGCAAGCAGTCTCATGTGATTTTTGTGGGCTACCAGGCCATGGGAACGCCCGGGCGAGCCTTGGTGGATGGTGCCAGCTACTTTCGCATGTGGGGTGAAGAAATCGCCGTACGCGCACAAATGCACACCATGGGTGGATTTTCGGCCCATGCCAGCCAGTCACAGCTCATTGACTGGTTGCAAGGGTTTAGTACTAAAAAACCGCGCGTGTATCTCATTCACGGTGAAGAAAACGCCAAACTGGGTTTGCAGGCTGCCGCCGCTGATAAAGGTTGGCAGTGTGAGATACCCCAACTTAACGACACCATCGAATTTTAGGTGGAGCCGAGCCTATGACAGAAAAGTCTGCCAAGGAAAAAATCTTTGTCAGTGCAGCGGAAGATGCCGCCGCTTGCCGGCGGCAGCTGATGGATCATCCCTCGTATCGACTGGCCTATGACGATGCCGACTTTATGCTGCGTGAAGAACTGCGTGCGGTACGTCTGCAAATGGAGTGGCTGAAACCCGACCTGATTCAAGATGAGCATGGGATCAAATCGACGGTGGTCATTTTCGGCGGTGCCCGCTTCCCGGAGCGCCCTACTGCGGAGCAAAAATTCAAAGCAGCTGAAGCAGCATTTCTCGCAGCACCTGAAGACGTGCAATTGCAGCAGCAAGTGCGACGGGCGCGCCATGTTCTCGACAACAGCCGTTACTACGATGAAGCGCGCAGGCTTGCCAGTCGGGTGACCGAGTATTCGTTGTCACAGGGTGGCTCCGAGTTTGTTGTGGTCACAGGCGGTGGACCTGGCGTGATGGAGGCCGCCAACCGGGGGGCTGCCGAAGTCGGTGGTAAAACAATTGGACTCAATATTGTGCTGCCTTTCGAACAGGAACCAAATCGTTACATTTCGCCCGAACTCTGCTTCCAGTTCCATTACTTTGCTTTGCGTAAAATGCATTTTCTCAAGCGCGCTCGCGCTCTGGTGGCCTGTCCTGGAGGATTCGGCACGCTTGATGAATTATTTGAAACGCTGACCCTCATACAAACCGGCAAAGTAAAAGCGATACCGGTGGTACTGTTGGGCAAAGAATACTGGACGCGACTGATCGATTTTAATTACCTGTTCGAGCAGGGGGCGATTGCACAAAAGGATCTCGACCTGTTCAGCATTGTTGATACCGCACAAGAAGCCTGGCAGATATTGCACGAAGCATGGTGAGCTACTGCACCAGCCATTGGTAAGACAGCCAATGGTAGCGCCCGTTCTGCGTACTGGGCATGGTACAGGTATAACGGTGGCGGCCCCTCGAAAGCTTATCGGTGGCGCGCACGAGGTAGCTATTGCCATCGATGGTGACGGGTAAGGGCTCGCCGTTGGCGTTAAAGCAACTGAGTCGGTCTAGCCCCTTCACCTTTGGATGTAATCGTAAGCTCGGAGGGTTCTCAGAGCGCTTGCTTGGCACCGGATTATCGATGGATGGGTGCATGCTTGCCGGAAGCGGCAAGCTGAGTAACTTGGTCGCCAATGTTTCGAGGTTTGCAAAACGCCCCGAAGCGGGAAAGCGGGGTAGGGCTCTGAAGTCGCTGTGGGGGCCGATGGCACCTGAGTTTTGACCGAAACCGATGTAGCCCAGATTAGCGACGAGTTCTCGCGCC
>JBFHVM010000027.1:0-17466 GCA_041589495.1 Oleiphilaceae bacterium
ACGCCGCCACAGGCTGTTAACGTGGCGACAGCTAATCCGATGGCTATTAGTTTGAGTAACATGTTGTTCATTGTTCAGACCTTTAAGTGCTTTTTATTTTTGGTGAATGGCAAATAACAGTCTGAACCCGAGGTCTCATTCTGTCGTTCTGCCGACACGTGGGAAAATGGCGTATCTCCACGATGATCCGACTGTAACAAGCAGCGAGATGACGGCCTAGCCTGCGAGTATTCTAATGGCCGGTAGGGTAAGCAGAAAAGCTGTTGGGTAAATAAGGCGGGCCGTAGGGGGAAAGAGTACGTTGTTTCAACAAAGCTCTATTTTTGGTTGTGCGATGCGGCAGCCTTGCATCCGTCACGATCATTATCGAGGAATAACAGCAATCTACAAAGATATCTTCGGAAAAGTGTGCATAAGGCCGAACGAGTGCAAATACATTAACCTTCTGGGAATCTACAGGTAAAAACCCTAAACTAAGCAATCGCAAAAAATCAGATTATGTGGAGCCTGGCTTTTATCAAGCCCGAATTCAAAGGTTGAGCATCTTCCCTGGACTTAGAAGTGCGTATTGCACTTTATTTGATTGTTGTCAGTTCATTGCTGGTAGGCTCGGTATTAAAGGCAGAACCTGTATGGAAAATTGCTTCGCTCAACTGGGAGCCGTATTCGGGAGCAGCTCTGTTAAACCAGGGGTATGCCATTCAGACTCTAAGCGAATTGTTGGACCAGCATGGCATTCGTCTGGACGTGGAGTTTTATCCTTGGGCTCGCGCCAAACTTATTGCCAGACAAAAGGGCTTTATCGGGTACTTTCCTGCTTGGCCAGAAGAGGTGGAAGAGGGATTTGTTGCTTCGCCTCGTTTTGCCTGGTCAGAAATCGGTGTTATTCGTAATACCCGTTATGCGGTGCAGTTTGATTCTATCAGTCAGCTCTTCAGCCGCTATTCAGTTGGTATGGTAGAGAGCTATGTGTATCCCGAGGTCATTAACCAGTTTCGTGATCAGCGTTTGTCTCCAAATGATTTGGCACAAAATGAAATTACCTTGTTGAGAAAGCTGGCAGTAGGGCGACACCAGGTGGCCATAACCGATCCCAAAGTGATGCATTATCTGGCAGAGGCAGAGGGGGTGACCAATATTAAAACAGTCCATATTTTGATGAATAAGGAACTGGTTGTTGCCCTGCGCGACGAGCCAGATAATCAGGAAGTGATTGACCAGTTGCGGGAGATTTGGCAAAGGGCCTGCTTGAATCGCAGCCCCCTATTTTGTATTGATAAAGAGGTGGGTTTGCGCATGGAGCAATAGCCAAACAGACGTCATTATCATCGAGGTAATGGCTACTCACAAAAAAAATGCAGCCTCTTGTGTAAATTTCGGCAATGAAAGTTAGAGACCAGAATTACAGCACAATTTACTAAGCGAGGTTGGAACTTTCTAAAGTTTGAGAAAATAATATTTTTAAGCTGAAGACCAGATTTTCCACCCAAACTTCAATCTCAACGCGTAAATACCGTATCATGCCAAGGAATAGCTAAGCTTGAGATACGCAAAGTTCAAATCTATCAGTAGCTATCCTACGCCAAAAACGTTTACGGATAATTACTCCAAGAGTCTAAGTTTGGGTGTTTGGTTGTTAGCGTCAGACGTCCAACTCCAGACGTCCGACCAAGCCACGCCCCAAGAAAGCGTCTTCCTATTCCCGTCCAGCATCTCCCGCTCTACAATTAACTCTTGCCCGACTCTTGCTCGGCAAGTTGATTGCGTAGATATTGATACCTTGGGAACTCCTTATGGTGGCCGGGTATATGGCGCACCTTGTGTAAGTAGCTATGAATATCCTTCAGTAGGCTTTCATCGCCGGTGCGCCGGTGCAGCTTCAATAAAACCTGCACCAGATTCAGGTTGAGTGATATGTGGCGTGGCGTGAGTGGGATGGCGCGCCTTAATTCGCCCGCGGCATCTTCGACCTTGCCATCATTGTACAGCTTGATACCCAGCTTATTAATTTTTGCAGCCTGTTGGCGCGCTTCGCTGCCAATACTTTCGTTAAGCTGATCATAGATGTCGGACATCAGATCGCTGTTTTCGGTGGCTAAATCGGCGGCATGTTCCAATAGCTTTTCGGCCCGATCGTGTTCGCCAATCTTTTCGAGGGCCTGGGCGGCTACCTGAAAAGTTTCGGGCGCGAGCTCCGGGAGATCGTATTCATTGTCTCCCAGTATACTGTTAATGATTTCACTTGCTTTGTCTTTGTCGCCAAGGGTTGCATGTACTGTAGCCGTAACCAGCTCGGCCTGTTCTTTTATGTTGGTGACGGAGCTAAAGCGTTTGGTGCATTTGTTCAGTTGTTCAAAGGCTTCTAGGGTTTTGGCGGAAATTGAGGGGTCTTCTGTTTTAGCCCCTTCTTCGGCCAAAAATTCACTAAATTCGTAATAATGCTGAGGCTTGGCGTAAACCGACTGTTCGCCAAGTTTCAGGGTTTTGCGGTAGGCCTCAATGGCTTTATCGGGTTCTCCGTTTTGCTGGCATACCTCTGCGTAAGCTAACTGTCTTTGCAAGGAGTTGGGTGACAGCCGTATTGCCTGCTCAACCATGGCCTGAGCACTTTCGTTGTCGCCTTTCTTGCGCAGAATTTCGGCGAGCAGATCCATCGCCTCCACCTGGTCGGGGTCTTTTGTTATTACATCGTTCAGCAGGTTTTCGGCGTCATCATATCGTTTCTGCTTGATGTAAATGCGCGCCAAACCATATTGGGCCCAGGTGTAGTCGTTCGATTTAAGCACTGACTCGTAAACGCTGCGCGCCTGAGCCCAGTCGCCTAGTTTTTGTAGAAGCCAGGCTTTAATTTTGAAACAGCGCACGGCAAGCCGGTCTTTATCGGCAATTTTCTTATCGCAGAAGGCGATCGCTGAATGGTAGTCTCCTTCATCAATAGCGTTATTGATGTCGAACATCGCATCTTTAATTTTTAATGCTTTTACCAGCCGGTCACGTAAATCTGAGGGTTTTACCGGTTTAACCAGATAACCATCTGGTTCGTTTTCGATGGTTCCCATCACCTTGCCGCGTTCCACTTCGGCAGAAATAATAAAAAACAGGCTGGTAAACTTTAGCAGCCGGCGAAAGCGCAGCTCTTCCAGTAGTTCTTGGCCATTCTTGCCTTTGCCTAGCTCATAGTTGCACAGGATAACATCGTAGTTAACGTTCTGAATTCCGCTGATGACATTGGACGCGCTGCTGGCGGTATCAACGAGCTTAAGACCCAGTGACATCAGTGTGTTTTTGGTCGAAAAGCGAAAGGTATCGAGTTCATCGACAATCAAGAAGCGCTTTTTCGCGTATTCTTCCAACGACATGGATGGGTTTTATCCGCTAAGAGTGGGTGTTCGGCTATAGTGAAACTAATGCGTGCGCTAAGCACGAACCATTTTATCGGCCGTTGGGCCAATTTTTTGAGTATAGGTGATATCCGTCTGTTTGCCTGTTGGTTTTCGCTATTCTCCTGTTGGTAGAATGCAGGGCATCAAAATCACTTGGTCACTATGAAAAGTATAAGGAATCTAGCCCCGCATGAGCTTCATCTGGATTGCAGTCGCCTTTAGTTTTGGATTCGTTGCGAGGCAAATTGGCCTACCGCCATTAGTTGGTTATCTGGCCGCGGGCTTTATGCTTCACGCCAATGGTTTCGAGGCCGACGCATCGCTGTCTACGCTGGCTGATCTTGGCATTACCCTCATGCTGTTTACGATTGGTTTGAAGGTGAATGTTAAACAACTTATACGCCCCGAAATACTGGGCGGTACCTTTATCAATATGGGAGCGTGGCATTTACTCTGCTTGCCCTTGCTGATTTTTGTCAGTAGTTGGGGCTTGTACGCCTTGCTCGATCTGGAATTGGCGACGGCCGCACTAATTGTATTTGCCTTTAGCTTTAGTAGTACTGTATGTGCTATTAAAGTGCTTGAAGAAACGTCTGAACTAAAAACAAGGCAAAGCGATCTGGCAATCGGTATTCTGATCATACAGGATTTAATTGCCGTGGCCTTTCTCTTTGCTGCGACGGGTAAAACGCCAAGCATTTGGGCGTTGTTGTTGGTGTTAATGATCTTTGTTCGCCCATATATGCAGCGACTGTTTGACTATAGCGGGCACGGTGAACTAGTTCCCCTGTTGGGGTTCCTGTTGGCCTTTGGTGGCGCTGAGTTATTTGAATTGGTAGGTATGAAAGGAGATCTTGGTGCGCTCGCAATGGGCATGCTCTTGGCCGGCTTACCGAAGGCGAATGAGTTGTATAAAGCGTTGATTAGCTTTAAAGATCTGTTTTTGATCGGATTCTTCCTGTCTATTGGGTTTACCGCGCTGCCTACTGTTGAAATGTGGTTAATCAGTGTGGCGATTCTGTTTCTGCTTCCCTTAAAGTTTTTTCTCTTTTTTACCGTGTTTCTGTTCTTCTCGTTGCGCGCGCGAACATCTTTTCTCGGGGCGCTATTATTGGCGAACTTCAGTGAGTTTGGCCTTATCGTTGCCAGTCTGAGCGTTGAGCAAGGTTGGATGCCTGCCGAGTGGCTCGTCATTATAGCCATGTCTACAGCCATGTCTTTCGTGGTGAGCAGCCTGTTGTACAAGTACGCCCACAACTTTTACGCCAGCCATAAAGAAAAGCTGGTGCGTTGGGAAAAGGACCAGCCAGAGCGCAATAAATGCATGAGTATTTGTCCTGATCGGGCCGAGGTGCTGATAGTGGGGATGGGCCGCGTAGGTAAGGGCGCTTATGAAAGTCTCGCGGCTGAAATGGGAGACAGCGTCTGGGGGCTTGAGGTCGATGCGGACAGGGCTAGGGCCTTTGCGGAGCAAGGCTGGAAGGTGATCGCGGGAGATGCCGACGATATCGAGTTCTGGGAAGGCTTAAAGCTCGACAAGCTCAAGCTGGTGATGCTGGCGATTCCCTCGGTAAACGAAATGAAAAATATCATCTATCAGATTCAGCATACCGATTATCGAGGCAAGATCGCCGCCATCGCCCATTATGAGGATGAGCGTCAGGAACTTATGGCCTTGGGTGTCGATGTGGCCTTTAACTATTACGCGGAAGTAGGTGCGGGCTTTGCAGAGGAAAGCCGTCATCTACTACGGGGCTAATTGGATGAAAATACTCTACTTGTTGTTATTGCTCCCAGTTCTTGCCAAGGCAGAGCTAACGGTCATGGCAATCAACGCCGAGTGGCTATGGTCTCCGGCGGATGGCAGAATTGATGGTGAAAAGGTGCGGGTAAAAGAACCCTCACTCAAGCATTATCACGAGGAATTAGCGCACTATGCAATGATGATTGTTGAAAACAATGTTGATTTGCTGGCGCTGGCCGAAATTGAAGGAGCCCACGTAGCGAACGATTTACGAGAGCATTTGCCACCGGGATGGCAGGTGGCCTTTCGCCCGGGTAAAGACAGCGCAACGGGGCAAGACGTCGCAATTATCACTCGCTTGAAAATCGAGCCCGGCTCGATTACCGATTTTCGTTTTCCCCGCGGCTATCTGCCCGGAGACAAGAAGGGCAAGATGCTCACCAAAGTGCTGGGTTTGCGAGTAGAACACCCTGACTTTGGGGGGCAACGCATTGCCGTCGTCACGGCGCACTTGTTGTCGCGTCGCAACGACAGTAAGGGCAAAGCCAGAAAGCGTCTTAAGCAGGCCGTTGCCCTGGCCCAGGCGACGGACGATCTGCAAAAACAAGCCGAAGCCGTCATTGTGCTGGGTGACCTCAATGATTTACCGGATTCCAGTGTAATCTCGCATTTGCGCGATAGTATCGGCTTGTTGGATGTGGCCGGCGACTGCGACGTCAAAGGGGCTCGCCGTTCGCAGGTTGATTATGTGCTGTATCGTGGTTTGCGGTGCAAGCAGAGCAAGTACATCAAGATTGCTCCGTTCTCTGATCATCCCGCTGTGCTTGCACGGTTCTACTGAGTGCTCGGGGAGGTATTAACTGCCTTCGATACGAAACCCGATTTTAAGCGTTACTTGAAAGTGCGCCACCCCGCCGTCTTCAATATGGCCACGGGTTTCGGTGACTTCAAACCAATCCATGTTGTTAATCGACTCACCGCATTCTGCAATGGCATTTCGTATGGCATCGTCTGTGCTTTTGATTGAGCTGCCTACAATTTCCACTTTTTTGTATGAACTGTGGTTTGACATGTGTCCTCCATTATTTTGGTAGGGTGTATTGTTACCTACGCAAGGTGACAGGCAATTGGATTAGGAAGGAGTTTGATAGTAGCTTGTCAAAATAATTTACAGAAATTTAAGCCAATGATTAGGCAATAATTTTATAAGTTACTGAATGAATAGTTTGTATGCTTATATGGTGCAATATTTGCTGCATTGGGGACGCAGTATTGTACTGTATTTATTGACTGCCAAACCTGACCGAAAGGTGGGGACGGAAAGCCACGGGCCGGAAAATGGCTGTACTGGTGGCCGGGTTGCATTATTTAGGGAATAAAACGATGTTAAAACAGTTAGTAAAAGGAGTCGTGGTGACGCTTGCTCTCAGTATTGGGGCGGGGGCACACGCGGCATTGATATTTGATCCATCCAATGCAGGTTCTTCGGTATCTGCCAGCTTGTCTGGGTATGAAATTGATTTGGGCTTTTTGGGTAGTTACCCTACTTGCCCTGGCTGCACAATATCAGCGTCGCTATTAGATTTAGACAGTCAAACTGCCATGTTGGACATTGGCGAAACGGCTACTTTCGATTTCTTCGAAATCGCTATTTATAGCGATAGTATTGGGGCCGATTTCTTCGATATCAGCGCAACTTTAGCTTTTGCCTCACCTGGCGGTTCTGCTTCAGATACCGGTAATGGTGGTGCAGGTACGATCGCGGGTGTCTTTAGTGGTGGTTTCCTCAACTGGGATGGCCCCGTTTCAGTTGATTTGGGTAATGGCATCAGCTATACGGTGGCGTTTGAAGAAGGCATTGCCGTTAGCTTTGGTAACGCTACAACAGTTCAGGCTTATGTAACGCTTGATAGCGTGGCAGAAGTCCCAGAACCTGGTACTCTGGCCCTGATCGGTCTTGGCTTGGCAGGTCTGGGTTTATCTCGCCGCAAGCAGCGTATGGCGTAAGCTAATCGCGATTATCTTTAAGCCGGGCATCTGCCCGGCTTTTTTTATTGCAAAGTTTGGCCGTATTTCCGCGACGGCCTGAGGTAAAATGCGTAACGTCTTCTACACTGAACAGACAAGAACTGACTTTATCTAATGGTGTGTTAAGTACATGTCCTTGCTTTCTATCAGCCAGTTTTGGCGACTTTTGCCCTGGTTACTGCTTCTGGGTCCCCTTTTTGCGCTGCATTTAGACTGGTATCAATCTATCGCGAGTAACTTATTGCAGGCTATTCCTTACGTATTTGCTGCAATATTGGCCGCGGTTTCGCTGATGTTTAATCGTAGTCGCTTTGTTTTGCCTGTGTTCTTGGCCGTCTCAACCTTTTGGGTGATTCAGACGATTTTTCAGCAGGAAATGACCGCGCTTAAGTTCGCGCAGTTTCAGATGCTACATTGTGTGCTCGCTATAGGCTTAGTGCTGTGTGCGGTTATGCCGGAGAAGGGAGCTCGCCATCCTCTAAGTATCGCTTGCGCCTCAATCATTGCATTAGGCCTTTATGGGGTTGTCGATAATTGGTTTGTCGATGGTTTTGAGTACTTGCGTGTTGTTGGCCCTGGATGGATCGAAGCCTGGTCTGAACAGCGCTTTTGGATTAGTCCATTGGTTGTACTCAGTTTCTGTGTCGGCGCGGTACTGATTACACTGGCCTTATGGGTGCGGCGGGATGTGGCTACCCAAGCACTGTTACTGACATTGGTTGCCAGTGCTTATGTGGTTTGGGACTTTAACCTCGAGCAAATTTCTGCTCTGATGTACGGCGGCTTGTTACTGTCTATGCTTTTGCTGTTTCTGCAGAACAATTATCAAGTCACCTACATGGACGCCTTAACTGGAATTCCCGGTCGCCGCTCACTGGAGGATTATCTGCCCACACTGGGACGGCGCTATGCCATTGCCATGTTGGATGTGGATCACTTTAAAAAGTTTAATGACACCCATGGTCATGATGTGGGTGATCAGGTGCTCAAGATGGTAGCGGCGCAGGTGAATCGCGTACAGGGAGGAGGGCGTGCGTTTCGTTACGGCGGGGAGGAGTTTACCGTCGTGTTTCCCCGTAGCTCTGCACAGGAGTGTTATGTCTTTTTGGAGGCGATTCGCGATACCATCGCCAATTATCAGCTGGTATTACGGAGCGAGGAGCGCGCAGACGATTCGAAAGAAGCGCGTCAGCAGCGTGGCGCCAAAGCGCAGCCAGAGGAAAAGTCCTTGTCGGTGACCATTAGTATTGGTGTTGCCAGCAGTGAATCAGGCCTTACTCCTCAGGAAATTATCAAGAAAGCAGACGATGCGTTATATGCGGCCAAGCAGGCTGGCCGCAACCAAACGGTAAAATCTGGCGAAGAGCCAGCGCTTAAACCTAAAGGCCGTGCTAAAAAGGCTGCTTAATGGTTTTATCTAGCTCGCGATAAGCATCGGTGCTCATTGCAAAGCTTCGATAATGCTTGAAAAGTCACGGCGGCCATCGCCGGCTGCCTGTTTTTCCTGATACATCTGCAAAGCCAGCGCACCCATAGGCGTCACAGCACCATTAGCTTGTGCGTTGGCCAAGGCCAGCCCAAGGTCTTTAGTCATCAGGTCGACCATAAAACCTGGTTGATAGTCATTAGATGCAGGGGCTTGTGGCATGACACCGGGGTAAGGATTGTACTTTTCGAGACTCCAGTTTTTGCCTGAGCTGGCGAGCATAATATCCGACAACACGTTTGCGTCCAGACCATTCTTTTCACCAAGCTTGAGCGCTTCGCCGGTACCAATCATATGAATGGCCAAGAGCATATTGTTGCACATTTTGGCCACTTGCCCCGCGCCGCTGGGGCCCGCGTGAAAGATATTTTGTCCCATACCTTCCAATACCGGTTTGGCTCTGTCAAAAGCCTGTTCTGGCCCACCGCACATAAAGGTGAGGGTGCCCGCAGCGGCGGCCGCAACGCCTCCTGAGACGGGCGCATCGACCATGTCGATCCGCAAATTTTCTGCAGCCTGATGTACCTCTCGGGCAGTTTCCGCGTCGATGGTAGAGCTGTCGATGATTAGCGTCTTTTTATCGAGCTGAGCCAGCAAACCCTCATGCCCAAGGTAAATACCAGCAACGTGTTTTCCTGCGGGGAGCATGGTGATTACAACGTCTGCATCACGACAAGCCTCTGCCGCTGATGGGCCTGTAGAAGCGCCTTCACCAACCAACTTGCTCACCAGTTCTGGAACCAGATCGAAAACCCGCACGGCATGACCAGCCTTAAGCAGGTTAAGTGCCATGGGGCTGCCCATATTGCCGAGACCAATGAATGCAATCGTAGCCATGCTTGTTCTCCTGTTTTATTTCTTTTTGTTGTTTGATTTTCAATCCTGAATAAGCGCTGCCAGGGGATTCTCGTTCCATGCCGGAGTAAAGAACTGCTCTAATAGTGAGGCGGGAACGGCACTAAAGTGTTTAAACTGCCATTGTGGGTTTTTGTCTTTATCGATGAGCAGCGCCCTAACGCCTTCGGCAAACTCGGGGTAACGTACCACGTTAGTGGCGAGCTGGTATTCGCTGAGGAAGACCTCGCGCAAGCTGCTGTAGCGATGACGCTTTAACTGTTCATAGATAAGCAAGGATGAAAGTGGCGACCCATGTTGGAGTGTTTCAACAGCCTTTTCAAGCCAGGGACTTTGGTCGGCGAGTTGTGAGAAGGCCTTGAGCATTTCGCCAAGCGATGTGCTTTGGCTGGCTTGTTCGAGCGAAGAGAGCACTGGTTTAATTTCGCTGGGCAGATCCTGGTCAAGTTTAGAGCTCTCAATAACGTGTTTGCCCAGCACTTTCTCGATTGTCGCGATGTCGTCTTTCTGAGTGTTTTCAAAACTACATGCACACAATTCGTCGATCAGGCTCTGTTGTTGTTCCCACGCGATGACATGGGTGGCGAGATTAAGATAAAGGGCGTCATTCGCATTGATCTGAGCACCAGTGAGTGCAAAAAATTGTCCGAGTGCACGAGGCATTTTGTTGAGAAACCACGTGCCTCCGACATCCGGGAACAGACCAATGGTAATTTCGGGCATGGCAATGCGCGTGGTTTCTGCTGCTACACGAAAGACTGCGCCTGCCATAAGACCCAATCCGCCACCCATAACAATGCCGTGGCCCAAACAGATAACTGGCTTGGCATACTGGTGTATTTGATAATCGAGCTGATACTCGTGCAGGAAGAACGCTTCGGCGTATTCACAGGGGCCTCCGGGCTGTTCAACTGCCGATTGGTAGAGCTGTTGTACATCACCGCCTGCGCAGAATGCTTTAGATCCGGCACCCTTCAGTATGACACCGGCAATGGCGTCGTCCTGTTCCCATCGCTTCAGCTGATTAGAAAGGGCTTGCACCATCTCGAGCGTGAGACTGTTGAGAGTTGCTTCGGCATTGAGTGTGAGTAGGCCAAGTTTGCCTTGCTTCGCATCAAGTTCTTCAATGAGTACGCTCGTGTTTTCGTTGGCATTCATGCGCTCATATCTTCCAGCTTGCTTGTCGTTTTTCCAAAAAGGCATTAGTACCTTCGAGTTGATTGGCTTCGCCGATCAGGTCGACAAACTCATCGCGCTCTGCGGATAAGCCTGTGGCGATGGCGGTCTCACGAGCTTGTGTTAACAAGCGTTTGCAGGCGCGCACGGCATCCGGGCTTTGGCGCGCGACTTTGGTAGCCAGCTCCTGTGCTCGTTCCAGGGAGGTGCCGCTGGCGACAACCTCCTGGGCAAGGCCAATCTCTTTGGCGGTGCTGGCGTTGATACGCTCACCACACAGAATCATGCGACAGGCCCAGGCCTCACCAACCAGCCAGCTCAAACGCTGCGTGCCGCCGGCACAGGGCAGTAGTCCAACAGTGGCCTCGGGCAGCGCCAATTGTGCCTGTTCTTCAACGATGCGTATGTCGCAGGCGAGGGCGCATTCCAAACCGCCGCCCATGGCATAGCCGTTTATTGCGGCAATGGTGACGCCCTTAAAGCCCGCCAAGGTCTCGAAGGCCTCACCAAAGCGCTCTGCTACTTGGCGAGCGATTTTTTTATCGCCTTCGGCAAACTGCTTTAAGTCGGCGCCGGCCGAAAAGAACTTCTCGCCTTGACCGTGTATGACCAAGGCAGAAACCTCAGGCATTTGGTTGAGTGCTTCTATGGTGGCTTTCAGGCCCGACAGGCTTGCCAAGTCCCAGGTGTTGGCTGGTGGATTGTTGATGGTAACGGTCGCGATGTGGTCATTAACAGAAAACTGTATTTTGTCAGTGGTGCTTTGGTTGCTGGACATAAGGCTTCCTTGAGCAATAGCGGTTAGCTGAGTGTTATTTAGTCGATAAGTTGGAGGTTGTCATCCTGCAGTAAACGGCGCGCGATAATCAATCGCATGATCTCATTCGTGCCCTCAAGAATGCGGTGCACGCGGGTATCGCGAAAATGCCGTTCGATAGGATATTCCCTGATATAGCCATAGCCGCCATGTAACTGCAAGGCCTCATCACAAATGCGAAAGCCAACATCTGTTGCGAACCGCTTGGCCATAGCACAGTAAGTGGTTTTCTCCGGATGATCTGCATCCAGTCTCGCGGCGGCGAGGCGTATCATCTGACGCGCGGCAGTGAGTTCGGTGAGCATATCGGCCAGCTTAAATTGCGTGGTTTGGAAATCGCTGAGAGGCTGCTTGAACTGTTTGCGTTCCTTCACATACTGGGTCGTCAGGGCAATGCTGGCGGCGGCAGTGCCGGTAGAGCAGGAGGCTATGTTCAGCCTGCCACCGTCCAGGCCTTCCATGGCTAGTTTAAAACCATCACCTTCTGCGCCCAATATGTTGGTTACCGGCACCCTGACGTCTTCAAAATTAATGATACGGGTGGGCTGGCTGTTCCAGCCCAGTTTGTCCTCTTTTTTACCAAAGCTGACGCCCGGCGCATCTGCCGGTACGGCCAAACAGGATATACCCTTGGGGCCAGCCTCGCCCGTACGCACCATAGTGACCAATAAGTCGGTAGCGCCAGCGCCCGAAATAAACGCCTTGGAACCGTTTATCACATATTCCTCACCTTGCTTCACGGCGCGTGTGGTGAGTGATGCCGCGTCAGATCCCGCATCCGGTTCGGTCAGGCAATACGAGGCCAGCCTTTCACCGCTGGCAAGCGTTGGCCACCATTGCGCGATTAGATCTTCTTGGCCGTAACGTGCGAGCATATTAAAGGCCATGTTATGAATGCTGACAAAAGCTGCCGTGGAGGTACAGCCTCGTGCCAATTCATCCATGATGATGGTGCTATCCAGGCGGCTCAGGCCAATGCCGCCATATTGCTCAGGGATGTACATGGCCATAAACCCCAGCTTGCCGGCCTCTTTAAAGGCTTGTTTCGGGAATTCCGCGTTCTCATCCCAAGTCTTGGCATTTGGAGCCAATGCAGTGTCGGCAAAACGGCGTGCTGTTTGTTGAAACGCGCTTTGTTCTTCGTTTAATTCAAAGTCCATCATACTGCTCGTGTGCGTTGGTGGTTATTTGAGTTGGATGCTCATGTTGGGTTCGTTGGTCTTTCCGGCTTTCCAGTTGGCGGTCACGGTTTTGGTTTCAGTGTAGAAGCGAACTGCCTGTTTGCCATAAGCGTGCAAGTCGCCCATAAAGGAACCCTTCCAGCCTGTGAAGGAGAAAAATGGCAGTGGCACAGGTATAGGCAGGTTGATACCTACCTGCCCAACACTTACTTCGTGCTGATAACGACGTGCCGTCACACCAGAGGTAGTAAATATTGATGTGCCGTTACCGTAAGGACTGTTGTTTACAAGCGCTAGCGCATCGTCAAAGTTTTCGGCGTGCATGCAGGATACCACCGGCCCGAATATTTCTTCGTTATAAATGTCCATGTTGGTCGTGACATCGGTGAATAATGTAGGCCCCATCCAATTACCATCGGGATAGCCTTCCACACGGCAGTTGCGGCCGTCGAGCAAACAGGTCGCTCCTTGGTCGATACCGCTCTGTATGAGTTTGGCAACACGGTCCCTTGCGCTGGCGCTGATCAGTGGCCCGTAAGCGGCCTTGGGATCGTTCCATACGCCAGGTTTTACATTCGACAGGCGCTCTTTCAGCTCTTTCGTCCAGGCAATGGTTTCGCCAACAAAAACGATTACGCTGATAGCCATACAACGTTGCCCCGCCGCGCCGACGGTTGCGCCCACCAGAGCATTCATAACCGTATCTTTGTCGGCATCAGGCATGACGACCATGTGGTTTTTGGCGCCTGCAAAACATTGTGCGCGTTTTAGTTCTTGAGTCGCGGTTTGGTAAACATGTTTGGCGACTGGGACGGAGCCGACGAAGGAGGCCGCCATGACGTCTTTGTGCGTGAGTAATTGATCAACTTGCTCTTTGCCGCCGTGAATCATCTGTACCAGACCTGCCGGGGCGCCGGCTTCCTGAAATAACTCGAGCAGTCTAACGGTGGCCAGCGGTACCTGTTCTGAAGGTTTAAGGACCATGGTATTGCCGCACGCCGTTGCAAGTGGAAACATCCATAGCGGAATCATGGCAGGGAAATTGAATGGTGTAATACCCACCGTGACGCCGAGCGGTTGTGTCAGACTATAAGAGTCGACTTCGCGCGCGACGTTTTCTACGGTTTCACCCATCAATAGCGAAGGAATATTGCAGGCGTGTTCAACTACCTCGATACCGCGCCATACGTCTCCCATGGCATCTTCGAGGGTCTTGCCGTTATCTTCGGCGAGTATCTCGGCAATCTCCTTCTGATGTTCTTTGAGCAGGTGTTGATAGCGCAACATGAGCCTTGCTCGCTCTGTCACTGGTGTATGTCGCCAATCTTCAAAACACGCTTTAGCACCCGTAACGGCCTGATCTACCTCTTTGCTGGTAGCGAAAGGAACTTGTGCCAACAGACTTTGATCGGCCGGGTTGGTGACGTCGAGGGTGATGGTGCTTTGGCTGGTGACAAAAGTGCCATCGATTAACAGAGGAACCTGCTTGCTCATGTTCGTAATCCTGTTTGTTATTTTGTTTCCACTTTACGCCCCTTGGCGCTGCATTGAATTGACTATATTGCGGCATACATGGAGTATATTGCTATCAGGTGATGGGAGTTGAATGGTGAGCGATCCCTCTAATTGGCCCTTAAGTAAGGGAGGGGTGCGGGTTCTGGTGCCTCGCGCAATACTGCAGCAGCTGAGGCAAGATGTGCTGACGCGGGACTGTTACCCTACAGCCTTGGGCTTCTATCCCAGCGCGCACCAGCACAAAATGCGCCGTTTGGAACACGACGACTACCTGTTAATGTATTGCGTAGATGGGGCCGGGCATCTTGAAGGTGAAAAAGAAGGGCGTTTAAAGTTCAAGGCCAGCATCAGGGCGGGTGATGTCGTGATTCTACCGCCAGGCGTAGCGCATCAGTATGCAGCCAAAGCAGCGCAGCCCTGGTCTTTGTTCTGGTGCCATTTTCGGGGTGCTGAGGCCGAAGCCTTTTACCGCCATATTCGTTTTGATGAAGAGCCTATTGTAAGAGGAATGAGTGACCTTAGCCTGCAAGGTGGGTTTAGTTCATTGCTTAGTGTCGCGGGTAGCGGCTATTCCGAGGCGGTCTTTGTACATGCGGCTAATCAGTTGCGACAGATCCTGACTTTAATTGCCCGTTTGCGTGCGCGCGAGCAACGCGCCGAAGAGGCCGATGCGCTCGCTTCGGTGCAAGCGTATATGCGCGATAACCTGCATCGCCGGTTAACTTTGGATGACCTGGCACAGGTGAGCAAGCTTTCCAAATTTCACTTTAACCGCCGTTATAAAGCCCTTACGGGGTATCCGCCTTTGCAGCATTTTATACATTTGCGAATTGAGCAGGCCTGCTATTTGCTCGAAAGCAGTAACCTTGGCGTTGCGGAGATCGCATTTCAGCTTGGCTATGAGGATCCCCTGTATTTTTCCCGGGTATTTCGCAAAGTGACCGGAAGGGCACCTAGTTCTTACCGCGCCAGTATAAATTAATGGTTTAAGAGTGAAGTGATTGACTCGCGCCAGGCAGAACAGGAGAATGGCAACGGAAATTACTGCTGGCCAAAAATACAGTAGTTGTTAGGTGTCCAATACGACCGTCACCCCGCCAAGAGTTTGAACGAACCTGCATGTTAAGCGAGCAACAAAAAAGCCTGATTCAAGATAGTTATCGCAAATTTACTGCCCGCGAAGGTTTTCGCCCGCGTTATGGTCAGCGCTTAATGATTGCGGAAATTGCCAAATACATAGGCAGCATTGAAGAAAACAGCGAGGGCCTGCGCATTAGCGACCCTGCCGTCTGTGTGGTAGAAGCGGGTACGGGAACCGGTAAAACACTGGCATACAGTATGGCGGTTTTACCTCTAGCGCTTGAGCAGGGGCGCAAGGTTGTTATTTCGACGGCAACCACCGCGCTGCAAGAGCAGGTGTTGGCAAAGGATCTTCCCGAATTGTCCAAGCACTCCGGGCTGGATTTTGACTATGCGCTTGCCAAGGGGCGGGGGCGGTACTTGTGTTTGAGTAAACTCGATCAACTCCTGCAAAATCTGGGTGGCGGAGAGCAAAGCGCGCTGCCATTATTTATCGCCAACGACGGCCTGGGCGGTGATCTGGATCAGGCAACACTTGAAGGGTTTCTGTCTGCTTATGCCGGTAATAATTGGGACGGTGACCGGGACAGTTGGCCCAAGGCCATTGATCAGGAGGTATGGCGGCAGGTCTCGACCGATAATCAGCAATGCTCCAATCGTCGCTGTTCTTACTTTTCGACTTGCCCCTACTATGAATCGCGAAAGCGATGGGAAGACGCCGATGTGGTGGTAGCCAATCACGATCTGGTGTTATCTGATTTGGCTTTGGGCGGAGGAGTGATATTGCCGCCACCGGAATCTTCCTATTACGTATTTGACGAAGCACACCATCTTGCAGACAAGGCCCTTGGTCACTTCACAGTAGGTGGAGGGCTTAAGGCCATGGAAAATGGCCTCAAGTCCATGACCAAGTCCTTATCCGAATTGTCGCCGTATTTGGGGCCGAGTCATCCGTTACATAAGCAGATTGAAGATAGTACCAAGACAACGGAGCAGGCTCATCATTGGCTTACTCAGGCCTATGAACAGCTGGCGCTGGGTACCGATTGGGAAGAAGACGACAACGGCGGCAATAAGCGCTTCCGTTTTGCTGAAGGCGAGATTCCTGAAACCCTTGAAGAAATTGCCGGGCAGCTTAAACACGAATACGCGTCAATCTGCCGGCTTCTCGATGCGATTCGCAGTGAAGTGACGCGGGCCGTAGATGAAAAATCTGATTGCGGACTCAATAAGGAAGAGGGCGAGCAGTGGTTTCCTGTTATTGGCTCGCTATGTAATCGTGCCGAGGCGGCTTTCGATTTATGGAACTTTTATTCCAAAATGCGTAAGGAGGGGGGGCCACCGGATGCACGCTGGATGGTGTTTCGTGATCATGAAAACCAAAGCGACATCTGGCTTTATGGCAGCCCACTAAGCGCCGGTGGCGTATTGCGCGAAGCATTGTGGAAGAAGTCTTATGGTGCCATTTTAACCTCTGCCACTTTAACTGCGCTTGGCCGTTTCGATCGGCTAGCGAATAAGGCTGGTCTTCCCGAGAAAAGCGTATATCACTGCGTGCCTAGCCCATTTAACTTCAACGAAGTGGCCACTTTGCGTATTCCTGAGATGCAGTCCGATCCCGGCAACAGCGAAGCGCATACCAACGAGCTGGTCGACTCCCTTGAGGATTGGATTGGCGATCATCACGCTGTGTTGGTCTTATTTAGCTCGCGCAAGCAAATGAATGATGTGTATTACGGTATGGCTCGCACACTGCGCGAAGAAATTATGACGCAGGATGATATGAGCAAGCAGGAGTTGGTCGAAACCCACAAGCGGCGTATCGATAAGGGGCAGCGCAGCATACTGTTTGGTTTGGCCTCACTAGCCGAAGGGATCGACTTGCCAGGTAATTACCTGAGTCACGTGCTAATAGCCAAGATTCCGTTCGCAGTACCTAATGACCCCTTGGAACAAAGCATGAGTGAGTGGCTGGAAGCACAGGGGCGTAATCCGTTTATGGAAATTACCGTGCCCGATGCCAGCCTAAAACTGATCCAGGCCTGTGGTCGATTGATTCGTACGGAGCAGGATAGGGGGGTCGTTACCATTCTGGATCGACGCTTATTAACACGTCGTTACGGTAACATGCTGATACAGGCCTTGCCGCCATATCGCAAAGACTTCTATTGAGCTCAAACACTTTATTTTTGGGCAAAAAA
>JBFHVM010000028.1:0-17186 GCA_041589495.1 Oleiphilaceae bacterium
AGCAGTCAATGGTGCTGGTGACTGGAAGTTTACTCTCAATAAGGCGGGCCAACCGGCACGTACGCAGACTCAGGAATCCGCCGGAGGCATCGTGCGGGTGGATGGCGTCACCTTGAATCCCGGCGACTCGCGCGTATTTACCTGGGACAGTCAAGCCAACTTGGGCTCGGGCAGTAACCGCTCGGTGCGCTTTGTCGCCGAAACATCCTCATGGGTCTGTTTCTCGTCTTCGGGCTATGCCTACGTTGGCACCGGAGGATGTCCGTGATGCGGTTTTCTCGTTCGCAGGCGGGCGTCACACTCGTCGAATTGGTTATCAGTATCGTGATTATCAGCATTGCGATGGTGGCCGTGCTCAACTCCTTCAGTGTGTCTATTGGCCAAACCGCAGATCCGTTGTGGCGCAATAAGTCTTTAAAGCTGGCGCAGCTCTATCTCGATGAAATTCTGGCTAAAAACTATGACCACAATACGCCTGTAGGCGGTGTACCCGAGGTGAGTAGCCCATCCTGTTCCGGTCTGGGGCCAGAGAGTGGGGAGTCGCGGGCGACCTTTAATGATGTAGACGATTATCATGGCACCACGGACAGTCCGCCACTCAGTCTGATTGGTAGTCTCGACGCTTCTTACAACGCTTATTCAGTCAGTGTCACTGTCGAATGCGATGGTAATACGGTCGGAGCTGCAGGTGGCACGCCCGATAATCATGCCAAAAAAATCAGCGTCGCCGTGACGCCTCCAGGCGAAATCGCGATCGTATTTGCCGCCTACAAGGGTAACTTCTGATGCAGCGGCAGGCGGGTTTTACGCTCATAGAAATCGTTGTCACCATTGTGGTGATTGGTATTCTTGGTGTGGGCATCAGTAATTTTGTTGCGCGCTCGGTACAGGGATTTGCCGATACCTCTGAGCGCCAGCAGCTGGCTACGATTGGCTATATAGTTTCGGAAAAAGTCAGCCGTGAAATTCGTGACGCCTTGCCCAACAGTTTCCGCCTGAATGCCAGTAATACCTGTCTCGAATTTATCCCTACTGTTGGTGGTACCGATTATCTGAGTGTTCCGGTGCTGAGCGCGAGCGATACCTTTGAAGTGGTGCCGTTTCCCAATTACAGTGCCGCAGAGGTGGATAGTTCGCAAGATCGCGTCGTGGTCTACCCCAGCACGATCAGCGGAATGTACGCATTAGGCAATCCTGGCATGATCAGTAGCACTCTGGATCAGTTGTCGGCAGGGACTACGCTGAATGCGGTCACGGTGGAACTATCCTCGGCGCATCGCTTTAACACCGACTCGCCGACTAAACGATTGTACATTGTGCAGCAACCGGTCATGTTCTGCTTTGAGAGTGGCCGCTTGAACCGTTATGCCGAATACGGCTTTCAGCCTTCCATGCCGACCTCGGGACTGGGGGCGCCAGTGGTAATAGGCTCGCGTTTGGCGAATGCCCGCTTTGATTACAGCCCCGGAACGCTGGCGCGCGCGGGTGTGGTTACGGTGGATTTTGATGTGGTCGGCGATGGCGCATCGCCAGCCATACAGGCGGTCAATCAGGAGGTGCAAATACGCAATGTACCTTAGACATGTTCCCGCAAAACAGCGCGGTATCGGTTTACCCGCCAGTTTGTTTATCATCATTATCCTGTCATTAATCGTATTGGCGATGAGCGATCTGAACGAGCAATCTGCGCTGGCTTTTGGGCAGGACTATCATTCCATGCGGGCATTTTATGCGGCAGAAAGTGGTGCCCAGGTAGCCATGAATAGAATCTTTGTGGGCGCGGCGGCCTGCAGTGATCCCATGACGCCCATCGACTTTGACAGCGGTGGCAGCAATCCCGGTTTCGACAATTGCACCGCAAGCATCAGCTGCTCCTCGGTGCTGGTTGACGGGACAACCTATTACACAATTACCAGTACGGGCACCTGTGGTGCGGGCTTTGAACAGGCTCAACGTAGCATACAGGTGAGAGCTAGCAGTAATTAATTGTTCATTGGAGATCATGCATTACGAAAATAAACCTCAGCCACCCTCTGATCACTGGATTAGAGGCAGTGTGTTTTTTCGGGGGCCGAGGCTTTAAAAGGGGAGTGTAGGTTCGACATTGCCATGAACTCTCCAAGTAGCGGCTAAGGGGCGATCGAGCTGATGGTAATATTTGGGTGCGCGCGAGGATGACTAATGGTGAAGTTTTCCAGAGCATTAACATTAAAACCCGTTATCAATGCAGTTTGCTGGCAATGGCTGTTAATGATGCTATTGACTCCCAATACTGTGCTGGCGTTATGTTCCGGTGACTATCATGGCTTGGCCGTGATTAATGAGGTGTTCAAGCAAAGCCAGGGAAGGCAAACCGACTTCTACATCGAAGTTAAAATACTGTCTGCCAGCTTAAGTAATGTCGATTACGACACTTGGACCCTGGAGTCCTGCACGGCTTCAGGTTGCTCTGGGGCAATCCAGTTATCCCGCTCTGACGCTAGTAACTTACCATGGATCGTTACCGGTAAGAGTCTTCTGGGCAGCGGAAATTATATCGATTTAAGTAACGGCACGTTTGTCATTCTAAAAGATGGCAATGGCGATACGATTGATTACCTAAGTATTGCGGGCTACACAAACGGTATTGATAACACCTGTGCGACCGCCTACGAGTGGCAGTTTCCCAGTTCGAATACCAAAAATGTGCGTCGCGTTCCTGATGGTGCAGGAAACTGGGATGCGCAGCCGGGCAATTCGGGTGGTAATACCGCAGGGGACGACAACACTAACAGTGGAGGTGGGGGGCCAGAAGTTGTTGTCAATAATGTCTCGACGCAACAGGGGCAAAACCTGACTTTTTCAGTCAGTTTGTCGGCCAGCTCTGGCAGTGACATTACTGTGACTTATTACACCCAGGATCAGACGGCTATCGCAAGTAGGGACTATGTTGGTGTTGCATCGGGTTCTGTGGTCGTTAGAGCTGGAGATAGTTCTGCAAATATCAGTGTCTCGACCATTGGCTCTGGAGCGACAATAAATCGTACCATGCGATTGATTTTGCAATCGGCATCGACGGGCAGCATAACGGGTCAGGTAGGAGTTGGAACCATCATTCCCCCACCAGCTCCCAGTATTGACCATTTTTCTATTTCCCATAGTGGGAGTGGTGTGACATGTGAGGCTGAAGCGGTGACCATCACGGCACACGACGCGTCGCATAACCCGGTGGCTGTGACCTCTGATACCAGTCTAACGGTGACAACCTCTCCAGCGGTGACTGCGATACTCCCGGCCAATCCGGTAATCCTGTCTGGTGATAGCCGTGCTACCTTGTATATTAATCAAAGCACGTCACTTAGTGGTATCGATATTGACGTTAGTGGCGGTTCGACAAGTGACCTGGATGATGGTGGCAGTGAGGATGCCCTTTTGTCGTTCGCAGAGGCAGGTTTTAGATTCTATGCCGACGGCAATCATACCGGTGTCACGCCTATCTTAACCCAAGTTGCAGGAAAACCTAATACGACTGCTCCCGGAGCGCAAGCCTTAACGCTTCGCGCTGTACGCACGAACTCCGATACCGGGGCATGTGAGGCAGCTTTGCAAGGTAGTACAACGATCAATATCGCCTACGAATGCAATAACCCTGCGGTATGCACGAACAGTAACGATTTAAGTTTTTCCGGTAGCAGTACGGTGAGCGCTCAGCGCAATGACGATGGTGTCAGCTTGAGTTATACGCCAGTTAGCATGCAATTTGATGTCAATGGCGAGGCGCCATTCAGCATGCGGTACGCCGATGTAGGCCAACTTTCCTTGCACGCACGAATTGACGCGGCGGCGAGTGTCCCAGAGCCCGCTTTTGTTTTGGAGGGAAGCTCTAATGCCTTCGTCGTACGCCCTTTTGGTGTGTCTTTGGATTATGGAGGGCAGCGTTCGGCCGACTACGCCGATGATGGGCTCTTAAATGATTCCACCGGATTCAATGCAACTTGGTCACCCGACGGCAATGGTTCTGCATTTATGGTCGCGGGCCAGGGCTTTAATCTGGGTTTAACGGCTGTCGTCTGGCAAGCCGCAGATGACAGCGATAGCGATGGTATTCCTGATGCGGGGGCGAATCTCTACGATAATGCGATCACTCAAAATTTTGGCAATGAAACGTCGGGGAGCGCGGTCACCTTGAGCCGCACTTTGGTTGCTCCCAGCGGCGGTGATTCCGGCAGTTTTGTGAGTCCGGTTCTTACTGCAGGGGGGGGCAGTAGCGATTTTACAAACGGCGTCGCCACCGCGAGTGTTAGTTGGGATGAGGTCGGTATCATCGATATCAGTGCCAGTTTGCTCAATTATCTGGGGGACAGTGCTGCAAATACGACTACGACGGCGGCCAGTTTTGGACGCTTTGTTCCCGCCAGTTTTGATGTTGTGGTGAGTGATGGCAGTTTTGCTGGAGCCGCCGGTGGGTTTTCTTATATTGGGCAATCGTTTGGGTACGACACGGTGCCCAGCGCAACCATTATTGCGCGTAATGCCTTGGGTGGAGTGACGCAAAATTACACCTTGGGCGATTTCATGAAATTAACGCCGTCTTCTATCGGGCGGAGTTTTAGTGGAACGGATAATGCGCAATTGGGGGCAGACGGCCTCACCCTGATGGCTGCAGCGACCGATATGATTGCGGGTAGTGGCACAATGTCTGTACTTGCGCCCGGGCAATTGAGCTATACCTTTGATGCTGCAGATACCTTCTCGTTCATCAAAAACAGTCATTCGGAAATTGGTCCGTTTATCAGCAGTCTCACCATTAATGCTACCAGTCTGAATGATGCTGATGGCGTGGCCGCGACGAGTCTGCCCAGCTGGTCGCCAGCTGGTATCGAAAGTCGTTATGGTCGCTGGATGATGAGTAACGCCTTTGGACCCGAAACTGAAAGCCTAGTTATGAGAGCAAATGTGGAATATCTCAACGGATCTGGTAACTATGAGATCAATACCGCTGACAATTCCACGAATATTACGTCATTGATTAGCACGACACCCTCTGGCGCGGCTGGTGCAGGCGAGATTAGTGGCATAGTGGTAGGAAGTGGTTCGACGGACTTAAATTTTCAAGCGCCACTTGCCAGTGGTGATGCGGGATGGGTTTTCACTTCGCCCTACAGTTTGGCTAGTCCCGGCGCAAATTACACCGGTGTGGTCGATGTGCAGGTAGACTTGAGCAGTCTACCCTGGTTGCGATATGACTGGGTTGGCTCGGGTACTCTGGTAGATCATCCCGGTGTAAGCGCGTCTTTTGGTCAGTTCAGAGGCCATGATCGCATTATCTACTGGCGCGAAGTGGCGCCATGATTGCTTTAATCAGACGGACGTCTGAAGACTGACGTCCGACGCAAATAATGCATTGGTCCCTTGGCCTTCGCGCATCATAAAATTAGCGTCCAGCGTCAGACTAATTTATTCCCCTTCGCCTGCTTCATCCTCATCACCGCCCATGCCCAACTCTTTGATCTTGCGGGTCAGGGTGTTGCGTCCCCAGCCCAGCAGCAAAGAAGCATCGCGGCGGCGACCGCCGGTGTGGCTGAGCGCAGTGTCGATCATAATGCGTTCAAACTCGGGCACAGCCTGGTCCAAAATGGCGCTCTTGCCCTTTTTGAGTTCCTGATCTGCCCATTTACGCAGGGCTTCCTGCCAGGTGCTGCCGGTCGGACTGCTGTTATCTTGTTCCAGTAATTCTGGTGGCAGGTCCGATACATGAATATCGCGGCCACTGGCCATAACCGTGAGCCAGCGGCAGGTGTTTTCGAGTTGCCGCACATTGCCCGGCCAGGGCATAGCGCTCATATATTCTTCGGTTTCCGGTCGCAGCTCTTTGGGCTCTACCGCCAACTCATCAGCGGCCTTTTTCAAAAAGTAGCGGGTCAGTTTAGGAATATCTTCGCGGCGATCACTGAGTTTAGGCAGGTGAACACGAATAACATTCAGACGATGGAACAAATCCTCCCTAAAACTACCCGCGTGCACCAGTTTTTCGAGGTTTTGGTGTGTGGCGGCGATGATGCGCACATCCACTTTAACCGGTGTTGTGCCGCCCACACGGTAGAATTCACCGTCGGCGAGTACGCGTAACAGACGGGTTTGCGTGTCGGCGGGCATGTCGCCGATTTCATCAAGAAACAGTGTGCCGCCATTAGCCTGCTCAAAGCGACCAGTGCGTTGACCGCCGGCGCCAGTGAACGAGCCTTTTTCATGGCCGAATAACTCGGATTCGATGAGATCTTTTGGGATGGCCGCCATGTTAAGAGCAATAAATTCCTCATTGCGGCGCGGGCTATGTTGGTGCAGTGCGCGTGCAACCAGTTCTTTTCCGGTTCCCGACTCGCCATTAATCAACACTGTGATGTTGGATTGCGAGAGCCGGCCAATGGCGCGAAAAACTTCCTGCATGGCCGGTGCTTCACCAATGATCTCGGTGCTTTCATGCGGTACGTCAGTGGCATGCTGCTGATTGCGGGCCCGTTGTTCCTGGGCATGACTAATGGCTCGTTTGGTCAACGCAACGGCGTCGTCCAGGTCGAAAGGCTTGGGCAAATATTCAAAAGCGCCACTTTGATACGAAGTCACTGCGCTATCCAGATCCGAATGCGCAGTCATGATAATCACGGGCACTTCGGGGTAAGCATTTTGGATTTTTTCGAGCAGAGTCAGGCCGTCCATGCCTGGCATGCGAATGTCACTGATGATGGCGTGGGGCTGCTCCTGATTGAGCCGCTCCAATACACCTTCGGCGCTGTCGAAAGACACAATCTGAAAGTTCTCTTTCTGCAGGGCCTTTTCCAGTACCCATCTGATTGAGCGGTCGTCGTCAATGATCCAGACTACAGGAGAAGATGTCATGCGCTTGGCTCCAATGGTATGTAGACGATGAAGTTAGTGTTACCGGCGACGCTCGCGCACTCCACCAGTCCATCGTGCTTGCTAAAAATACTTTGTGTTATCGAGAGACCGAGTCCCGTACCTTCCGCCCGGCCGCTGATCATGGGATAAAAAATGCTTTGCAGGAAATCCTTGGGGATGCCTGGGCCGTTGTCGATAATTTCGACGCGCACCACCAGGCGATGGCGATGCTGGCCAATCGTAAATTGACGCAATGTTCGTGTGCGCAGCGTCAGTTTGGCTTCTTCGCCGCGTTCCATTTGCGGCGACAATGCCTGCAGGGCATTTTTGGCGATGTTAAGAAAGGCCTGTATGAGTTGACCTTTGTCGCCCTCAAATTCGGGGATGCTTGGATCGTAATCTTTAACCAGTCTGAGTTTATCGCCGGCTTCAGCGCGTATCAATGCGCTAACGCGCTCGAGGATTTCGTGAATATTCACCGGCGCGAGGTTGAGCATTTTATTGGTGCCCAGCATGCGATCCACCAGATGCCGCAGCCTGTCAGATTCCTCGATGATGACCCGGGTGTAGTCATGATGGTCGTCTTCAGTCAATTCTGCGTCCAACAACTGTGCAGCCCCACGAATACCACCTAACGGGTTCTTTATTTCGTGAGCCAGGCCGCGAATCAGAATCTTGGCCGTTTCCTGGTTCTCATGCAGTTGCTCTTCACGGCTAATACGCATCATGCGGTCTTTTTCTTGCAGTTCGATGAGCAGCTTGCCGCGCTTGCCCAGCTCACCCCGTGATACAGTGCAGTCCACCAGAATTTTGCTGCCTGTGAGGAGCATGCATTCACATTCGCGCTGGGTGTAGCTGTGGCCGGTTTCCAGAATGACTTTCAATTCTTTTACTAACTTGTCGTCGATATGGGCAAATAGACGCTCGAAGTAGCGATTGTTGATGCGTTTGTGGCCAATCTGCAGCAGCATTTCGGCAGCCGGATTGAAATACGTCACGCGCAGTTCGTGATTAAGCACGAAGACGGCTGTAGACAGATTGTCCAGAACGCGTTGAGGAAACTGAATGGTTAGCATGAGCAGTATTTATCCACGGTCTTGGTGCAATGGCTGAGCGCGAGTTCCGGTTCGATCTTGATGACGTGACAAGTTTGCATTGCACACTATCTGCAAGAACTAAACCAAACGGGGGGATCTGTGCAGAAAAAAGTCATGTAACCCGGAGAGACGGCAGAAGAGCTGGGCCTGGTGCGCACTGACCGGGGGGGTATGGGGTACCAGTATAGGTCACTGGAAAGTGCTTGTCCTACTACGGCGCACCAAATGCGTGCAAAAGCCTTATAATGGTGCGTCAGTGTGAGACATATCAGTTCGCGCGCCGTAACACACTGGGTCTATGCAGCGTGAAGGTGGAGCTTGTTGCGCTGATAATTTCGTCCTGGCTGCCTATTATTTGCACTTCCAATTGGTGTGTGCCGCGATCTACATTGGGTAGGGTAAAATGCAGATCACGCACGCGCATCAAAGTGGTGCCATCGAGAATGACCCGCAGGCGATGATATTCACTTAGCTCCGGTGTCGTCGCGATCGCCACCATCACATCCCCATTGCCGGACCAGAACGCGGTATCGTGGGCAGGTTGCTGTATGGAAAGCTGCTCGTAACCCGGTGCGGCCCGTTTGGCTGTTTCGCCTGATGACGGCTGAGACTGGCTACCTGTTGTCGGTGCGCGAAAAGCGGGCACGGTTTCAACTGGCTGTACATCCATTGCTTCAGCATTGCTGCTGGGTTGATCGGAATAGCTGACACTGCCGTCGGGATTGATAATTTTGTATACCCGGGTTGTTTCAGCGCTGGCAATTGCGCTGGCAAGAATGAGGATAAAGGGCAATAGCGAAGAATATCCGGGCATGGAAGGCTCCAGGCAGTATAGTCTCCTTGATCATAGCACTGGGTAGAATTGAATCCCAGATGTGAGAAGGGCAATAGCTGCTATAGTAAAATCAGGGGTAGGAGTTTTCGCCAAATATGGCTGGCCTACCAGGTAATTTCCTTCATTCGAGCCAGTTATTTGAGTCACGTACAACCACATCCTCCTCTACTTTCGGCCTGCTTGCGTGTACTGCGGGGGTTGGGCACGCCGCGTTCCGCTGAGTCACTAATGCGGGCAATGCCTCGGCATGAAAGCCTCACTCCGGAACTCCTTGTGCGGGCCTGTCAGCATGCCGGCTTGGATGCGGCGTTGATTGCTCTGCCATTTGAGCAGGTATGCCGGCATCACGCGGCACTTATTTTGGAGTTGGACAGTGATGCGTTGAGTGTTGCCGTTATGGAGCCTTCTCAACGCAGCGAGTCGGGTGGTTTTACGGTGTACGACAAGCAGGGTCAAGAATTGACGCAGACTCCGCCGCGAGAAGATCTGGCGTCGCTCTATAGTGGTCGTAGCATCGTATTGCAGATCTCCCCGTCGTCGGAACGGCCATCCTCAAAGCAGGAGTCGGTGCCCTTTAGTGTTTGGTTACGACAGCTACTCAAAGGACATCGGCCGGTTGTGCGCGATGTGCTGGTTGCCACCCTGCTGATTAACCTATTCGCGCTGGCAACGCCGTTGTTCACCATGAATGTCTACGATCGGGTGGTGCCCAACCAGGCCATCGAAACCTTATGGGTGCTGGCGGCGGGTGTTGCTTTGGTGATGTTGTTCGATTTGGTGCTGAAGCTGGTGCGTCAGCACTTGATTGATGCCGTAGGGCATCGCCTCGATCTCGCGCTGTCGACGAAGCTGATGCAGCATGTCATGGCAACTAAAATGCAGCATCTCCCCAGTTCGGTCGGAAATCTGGCCAACCAGTTTCGGGAGTTTGAAGGGCTGCGCCAGCTTTTCAATGCCGGCAGCCTCATGATGTTAGTGGATCTGCCCTTCGCCGCTATCTTCTTATTGCTTATTTACAGCATCGGGGGGGCTCTGGTTTGGGTGCCACTCATTATGGCCTCGATACTAATGGTTTACGGTTTGCTGAATCATTGGCGCCTGCGCTCGGTGAGTCAGTCCATTCACAGCGAAAACAACGAAAAATACGCGGTTCTGGTAGAAACCATGGCAGCGCTTGAAACACTCAAAGCCTTTAACGCGCAAGGGCGGGCGCAAGGTTTGTGGGAGCAGAGTGTGGCGCGCGTGGCCGAATATTACCGTCATAGCCGGCAGTTGGTGGATCGTTTATCGATGGGGGGGCAGTTTGTCACACAGCTGGCTGTCGTGCTGACGCTCATCGTGGGCGTTTATCAGTTGCAGGACCAGGTTATGAGTCTGGGTGGACTGATTGCCTGCGTATTGCTGACCAGTCGAGCTTTAGCGCCCATGTTGCAGGTATCTCACCTGACCGCGCAGCTATGGCAGGCGCGTCAGGCTGTGGCAGGCCTTAATCAATTGTGCGCATTGCCCTCCGAGCATGCCGACAGGCAGCGCCCGGTGCATCACGATTACTGGCGGGGAGAAATACAATTCAGAGATCTGGAGTTTGCGTACGAACCTAACAAGGCGGTGCTTAAATCGCTCAATGTGAGCATTTCCCCGGGTGAGCATGTGGCGCTGATTGGGCGTGTAGGCTCGGGCAAGAGCAGCCTGTTTAAACTGCTTCTGCAACTGGCCGAGGCGGAGCGAGGGCAGGTTTGTATTGACGGTATTGATGTGCGGCACCTCGATGCCACCGAATTGCGACAGGCCATTGCTTATGTGCCTCAGGAAGTGCGGTTGTTTCGCGGTACGTTGCGAGACAATCTGGCACTAAAACATGCACAGGCCAGTGATGCTGAAATACTTTTTGCCGCTCGCCAGGCGGGGCTCGAAGGTCTCATTCGGTCGCACTCATTGGGCCTGGATATGCCCATTGGAGAGGCCGGGCACGGTTTGTCCGGCGGCCAAAAACAAGGGGTGGCCATTGCGCGAGCCTTACTGGGCGATCCCGCCATTCTGCTGTTCGATGAATTAACCAGCGCAATGGATAATCAAAGCGAGCAGGAAGTGATTGCTGCAATCAAAGCCTACAGCCAAGGCAAAACCCTCATTCTCAGCACGCACAGGTCGGCACTATTGGCTCTGGTAGATCGCATTATTGTATTGGATGAAGGCCGGGTAGTGGCCGATGGCGCTAAAGACAAAGTGCTGGACGCACTGAAGAAAGGGCTGATTAATTCTGCCCGCAAGCCCGGGGGAACGAATGAGTGAGGTCGGTGTGAGCAGTACCACGGCCGCCATGCAGTGGCTGCCCGAAGAAAAGTCCTCAAGGGCGCTCATTTGGGTGTTGTTGGTGCTGTGCCTGTCGCTGTTATGGTGGGCCTCGTGGGCCACCCTCGATGAATTGGCGCGAGGCGAAGGACGCGTGATTCCTTCAAAACAATTACAGGTAGTGCAAAACCTGGAAGGCGGTATCGTCGCCGATATTATGGTGACGGAGGGTAGTCTGGTCGAAGCCGGGCAGCCGCTTATTAAAATTGACGATACCTTGTTTGCCTCCAGTTTTCAGGAAAATCAACTCAAGGTATTGGAGTTGCAGGCGCGAGCGGCACGTTTGCGTGCTGAAATAGCAGGCGTGGCAGCGCCTGATTTTGGCTCCGAGCTCAATGCGGAACTGCCGGAACTGATCAAGCAGGAGCAGGTTTTGTTCGATCAACGCATGGCTGGGCAGGAAAGTGCTGATCAGGTGCTGTTAACGCAAATCGCGCAAAAGCAGCAGCGATTGGCACAGGCGCGCAATAAGCAACAGCAGGCGACCGATGCGCTGGCGCTGAGTCAAAGAGAAGTGGATATTTTGCGGCCCCTCGTTGAGGATGGGGTGGTGTCTGAGGTCGAACTCATTCGTGCGGAAAAAAACCTCTTGGAACATCGTGGAGAGCTGAGTCGCTGGTCGTTTGAAATTCCGGAGATCGAAGCCGAAATCAGCGAGCTGGAGCGTAAACGGGAGCAGCAATTACTATCGTTTCGACAAAATGCGCAGGAAGAGTTGAATAGCATACTCGCCGAATTGCCTCGCCTGTCACAAAGCAAAGGTGCTCTTGAGGATCGGGTCGCTCGCACACAGGTGCGTTCGCCGGTGAAAGGAACCGTGAAGCAATTAATGGTGAATACCATTGGCGGTGTTGTGCAGCCCGGTATGGAGTTGCTGAGTATCGTTCCAGTCGAAGATGCCTTGCTGGTGGAGGCCCGCGTCAGGCCCGCCGACATCGCGCGTATTTATCCGGGGCTAACAGCAAGAGTGAAATTCACCGCTTACGACTTTGCCATCTATGGTGCGCTTGAAGCGGAAGTAGTGCATGTGAGTGCCGACTCCATTCAAACCGATCAAGGGGAGAGCTTTTACCTCGTGCGTGTCAAAACCGCGCGGAATTATCTGGGAAGTCAGCAGCAGCCCTTGCCCATTATTCCCGGCATGGTCGCGCAAGTGGATATCATGACGGGTAAGAAAACCGTGCTCGATTACCTGCTAAAACCCCTGCTCCGCGCAAAAGAACATGCCCTGACCGAGCCTTGAGTGACTTTTAGGCGTAGAGTCGGCTATGATGCAGCCCCAACAATTGGCTTTTGGCTCGCGCGAAGGCAGTAAAACAAAAGCTTTAATAACAAAGGGTTTCAATTAGGGGTCGTTCCATGCGCCGTTTCTTCTGCATCACGCTACTATGTTTGTGTGGTGCCGAACTTCAGGCTGCCCATCGCAGTATTGCTGAATCCGTGCAGCTCAGCCTGCAATATCATCCCGACATCAAAGTGCGGCTGGCGGAGCTTGAAAAAAGTCAGGCGCAATTAGAGCAGGAAGAAGCTTCCTTTTTACCTCAGGTGCGTGTGTCTGCGGGCATCGGTCGCGAAAACAGCGATAACAATGCGACGCGCGCAGCCAATGCAGGGGGTTCTGAAGAGCTTGAGCGCCGAGAATCCTCAATTACGCTGCGGCAAATGCTGTTTGATGGTTTTGAAACACACTGGCGAAGAGAGAGTCAGCAGGACCTGCAGGAGGCAGTGCAGCGAGAGCTCGAACAACAAGCCAACGACCTGGCCTTGCGCGCAGTAGAACAGCATCTTGCTGTGGCAAGTTATGCCCGTATTACCGAACTGCATTGGGAAAACCTGCGTCGACACGAAGAAATTGCTCGCGATGTTGGAGCGCGAGCACGATCTGGTAAGGATGATCGTGCCCGAGTCAGTCAAATTGCGGCGCGTGTGGCGTTGGCACAGGCTAATCTTGAAACCGCCCGAGAGCAGCTACAGCATGCTACCTCGGCTTATCGAGAAGTCACGGGTACTCGGCCTGCACACACGCTGCTGTTGCAGGACGGTTTGGTAAAACTGCCTGATTCGCTGGAACTACTGTTACTTGAAGTGCGTGAGCGCAATGCGCGGATTCTGGCTGAGCAAGCCCGCGATCTTGCATCGGAAGATGCCTGGAAAGCCTCACGCAATCACCATATGCCTAAACTGTTTTTTGAAACCGGTGCTTCCTGGCAAAGCAACCTTGATGGCCAAAAAGGGCCCAATCAGGATGCTTACGCGATGTTTCGCGTGCACTACGACCTCTATCAGGGCGGGGCGGGTACCGCACAGCAGCGGCAGGCGCGGTTGTCGCATGCTCAGCAGGAATATCGGCTCAGTGAGGTGACTTTACAAACGGTGCGGGAAGCTGAGCAGGCCTGGCACAGCTATACGGCACAAGGTCGACGTATTAATTATTTGCAGGACTTTGTTGAGGCAGCAGAGCAAACGCGCAGCGCCTATCAAAAGCAATTCAGTATTGGACAGCGCAGCCTGATTGATCTGCTCGATGCCGAGAACGAAGTGCTGCGTGCGCGCAGCGAATTAACTGAGTCCAGCCGCGCGCTGTATTTGGTGAAGTATCGCCTGTTGGCCTTGCAGAATCGCCTGCTCGATGCCTTGGAAATTGGTGAGTTGATCCAACACAATGAGGATGCCTGAGTGCCTTATGTAGAGCGAGACGGGCGAGGAGCCATTGTTACGCTGAGCAAATTGGCAGATTATGCCGGTGCCGAGTTTTTGCCAGCGCAGCATCCGGAGGTGTTGGCCTTTATCGCCGAGCACGAAACCGGGAGCGAGGAAGTGCATCGCGCGCTGCAGAATTCGGACAGCGAACTGGCACGGGTCACCGAAGATCTTATTCATTTGCTGGTAGCCAAGAATGTCATATGTTTTACCGACTTGCCCGAGGCGGTTCAAAGCAAGCTTTTATCGCGGGAACAGCTTCGGGCACAATTAAGCGATGGCGTGTCGTCCCCCCTTTCGGATGACGAAACTATTTAGTTTTCAGGCCGCAGCAGAGATGCTGGCGCGGCTGGGAGAAACTGACAATGGCCACCATCGGTCGACACTACATTCTCACCGCGCTGGGCGGTGCACGAGCGCGAGGTCTCGACAGCAAGGCCCTATTGCGCGAAGCCCGCATTCCTGAGCATCAGTTGCGTGACCCCCACGCCCGCTTTCATGTCGATCTGGTGGCCCGCCTCTATGCTGGCATTGCCCGCGCACTCAATGACGAGTTTATGGGCTTTACCGAGCATCCACTCAAAGTGGGAACCTTCGCCTTGATGGCCGACTGGGTCAGCACTAGTGCCAATCTCGAAGAGCTGCTGCAACGTGGCGTGCGCTTTTACAACCAGATTACTGATGAAGTGCAGTTAGAGCTGGCCACCGAAGACGAGCACGTGTATTTCACCACGCGCTTTCGCCGACCCGAGCTGGACTTCGAACACTTTTACATTGAATACTGGCATGTCGTCTGGCACCGATTTGCCAGCTGGTTTATCGGCAAGCCTATCAAACTGGTGGGGGCCTATATCAATTACACGCCACTCGACCCGGATGAGTTCGAGTTGCTGTTTCGCTGCCCCACCTATCTGCGTTCCAAGGTCAACCGTCTGGTGTTTCATCGCAAGTATCTCAGCGAACCGCTGGTGAAATCGCCGCGTGAGTTGAAAGTCTTTCTGCGACGGGCTCCGGTCGACCTGCTGACCATCCCCGGTGAAGATACCAGTCTGTCGGCACGTATCAGTCAATTGCTGGAGCCCAAAACCTTTGGTCCTGGCGATCGGCTGGAGCTACCAAGCAGTCAGGCGATGGCTGCGCAATTGGGTATCAGTGAACAGACCATGCGTCGCAAACTTAGCGTGGAGGGCATCAGTTACCAGCAGATCAAGGATAACCTGCGTCAGGATCTGGCGAATCGTCTGTTACGCGCCAGTGGCTTGAGTATTGCCCAAATTTCCACACAGCTCGGATTCAGTGAGCCCAGGGCCTTCACGCGCGCCTACAAGCAATGGTCAGGTCGTACGCCGCGGGCCTTTCGCGAGCGCCGGCAGGGGGCTAAACTGGAGATGTAAGCGCTTTGGTGATTTTTTTGGCGCGCTTCGGTCTTTAGTGTGAGCGTTTATGTGATTATGTATTTGATTAATTTGTCTAGGGCGCGAGCCTATCAATTAAATTAAATGCATATAAAACATATAGATATATTGTTTTAATGGTTTTTTCTTAGAAGCTTTAGGGCATTGCAAGCTAGACATAAACCGTTAAACTTTGCGCCTCTCCCCGGCGGAGTGGCAAGCCTTTTGGTGACTTTTGAGTCCAAACTTCGTCACAGCAGTCCCCGGGGTGACCAGATAATCATGGGAAATCGATGATGAGCAGCACTAGCAAGCAGTCTTACAGTCTCGACAATCCGTTTGATCAGCAGGCGCAGGTGGAATTCAGTGTGCCTGGGCAGGTCAATTATGAGCCGGGACTCTATGAGGAAACCCTGCGTAAGGGTTACGATCTGATTCAGCGGCCACGTAAGGCGGCCGGCGTGCAGGCCATCAGTCGCCAGCATAGCAAAAATCGCATGACTATCTGGGAACGCATTGCTGTGCTTACCGACGAAGAGCCTACCGTATTATTTCAGAATTGGGGTAAGAACCTCGATGGGGCCTCGCTGGTCACCGCCATCGTGAAGATCAACGGTCGCGATGTGGCGCTGTACGGGCACGATTTTACCGTGCGCGCTGGCTCCATGGACGCCACCAACGGCAAAAAGCTGGCGCGCTTGTTTGAATTGGCGGCCAAACGTCGCATTCCGCTGGTGGGCTTGAACGACAGTGCCGGCGCCTATGTGCCTGCCGGTGTGGGCGGTCTCGACGGCTATGCCGAAGCCTTCCGCGCCCTGCGTCTGATCAGCGGTGTGGTGCCCAGCATTATGTGTATGTTCGGCTTTAATGCTGGCGGTGGTTCCTACCTGCCACGGCAGGGCAGTTTTATGATTCAGCCCAACGATACCTTTTTCGGGCTGACCGGGCCTGGGGTGGTGAAAAGCGTCCTGGGTGAAGACGTCACGGCTGACGAGCTCGGTGGTCCGGGCGTGCACAGTCAGAGTGGCGTGAGTGATTTTGTGGTGAAAGACGAAGTGGCGGCGCTCAAAAAAGTAAAGCAGCTGCTTAACTATCTGCCCAGTCACAACAGCGAACTGGCGCCTTATCAGAATACTTCCGACCCGGTTACACGTCGTACCTGGGATGTCGATATTCTGCTGAAAAAGGCCTTTAACAGTCCCAGCGGATTCAACACGCCCATCGACGTGAGCATTATAATTCAACAGCTTTGCGACCATGGCGATTTTCTCGAGATTCAACCTGAGCGCGCCCGTAATACGATTACGGCCTTGGGTCGCATGGGCGGCAACGTGATTGGTTTTGTCGCCAACAACAGTGCCGTGGCGTCGGGTCAGATCGATATTGCGGCGGCCTACAAGAATGCCCGCTTTATTCGCTTCTGTAACCTCTACAATATTCCGGTGGTGTTTATGGAAGATACCACGGGTTTTTTACCGGGTAAGGAGCAGGAGGCCAACGGCATCGTCCAGGCCGGGCGTGCCATGCTGGATGCGATTATCGACCTGCGTACGCCGCGCTTTTTGGTGATTATTCGCAATGCCTTTGGTGGGGCTTATGCTTCCTACAATAACTACCCCACCGGTGCTGACTTTGTTTGTGCCTTGCCCACCACACGAGCTGCGGTAATGGGGCCAGCCGGGGTTGAATTCGTTTACAAGAATGAACTGCGGGCGATTCGTACTGCAGTGAAATCCGGCGAGAAGGATCAAGCCTGGGCTGCGGCACAAGAAGCCGAGCTGGCCTTGCGTTATGAGCAGGAGCTGATGAATCCCAATGAGGCGCTATCGCTGGGTTCGATTTCGCAAATCGTCATGCCACGTGATCTACGCAAGGTACTGTGTGAAAACATGGCCTTCCACCTGCGCCATTACGAGCCTTCACCCATGGGGG
>JBFHVM010000029.1:0-17078 GCA_041589495.1 Oleiphilaceae bacterium
ACAAAAGTCAAATCAAGGCACTGGCCTGAAAAAGAATGATTCAATCAAATTTCAGCGTAACCCAAACTGTTCTCGGTTATTTTGCTTGCTGCTTTCACCCTTTTTCAACATCACATACACCGCGCCAGTACCACCATGATGCTTCTGGGCGGAATGGAAGGCCATCACCTCATCGATCTGAGGCAACCAGACAGAGAGATGGCTTTTGAGCAAGGCGACTTTGTCGGGATTACGGTCGCCTTTACCATGCAGAATGATCACCGTGCGCAATTCGTACTGAAAGCACTCCCTTAAGAAAGAAAACACCTCACGACGAGCCTGCTCTACGGTCATGCGATGCAGATCGAGCCGTGCCTCAATTTCGTAGCGGCCAAGGCGCAGCTTTTTATAAACGCCGTGCTGTACCCCGTCGCGGCGGTATTCGAGCAGATCATTCGACTTCAGTTGGGGGACGTTCGTCGACGCGAGAGGATCTTTGTTCAGCTGATGATGGGCCGCCAGACTGCGCCGCACCACTTGCCCGGGAGTCACTTCCTGTTTTTTCAGTAAGCGCGCGCGGTTTTGACGGAGAGGCTTCACCCCTTCCATCTCACTGGCGAACAGATCTTCATCATCAGCAGACATGACCTACCTCATTACAGGTCGCTTGGAGAGGTTATTCATAATGGAGGGATTCACATTGAACACCTCGGTGAGCGTTTCCCATGGTGGCACAGGCTGACAATTGGAAAAGATATAGTCAGTAAAGGCCGTCACCTTGGAGGGAGGCTCACGTCGACTAGGATAAACCAGATAAAAGGTACGTTCCATAAAGGGCGTTTCGGGCAACAGCGTCACCAGCCGCCCGGCCTTCACGTCTTCGCTGATCAGAATCTGTGGCGCAGCGCCAATCCCAAAGCCGGCAATGATCATATTTTTAATCATTTCCATATCGTTGGCGATCATGCGCGACTTGGGATCGAGTTCAATAGGCTGGCCATTGGCACCGGTAAACACCCAAGGCGCGGTCGGATGCGTGATACACACATGATTGTGCAGATCTTCGAGTTTACGCGGTGCGCCCTGCTTGCCCAGATACTCCGGCGAGGCGACCAACGACAAGCGCGCAGTTCCAAGATTACGCGTCACAAGGCTGGAATCGGAAAGTGGCCCAACACGAAAGGCTATATCAATCTCGGCATCGAGCATATCCACGTGCTTATCGTCAGAAACCAGCTCAATGTCCACTTTGGGATACAGCTCCAAAAAGCCCTTGATGGTGTTTACGAAGAACGGCGTTGCGAAGGCGAGGGGCGTACTGATGCGCAACAAACCACTGGGCTCCGCCTGCATGTTATTCACCACACGATCTGCCTCTTCGGCCTGTTCCAGCATACGCACGCAATGCTGGTAATACATCTTGCCCGTTTCTGTTGGCTTGAGGTTACGCGTTGTGCGGTTAATCAGGCGCACGCCAACACGCTTTTCGAGCTGGCTCACCTTACGGCTGACGGTAGATTTAGGCAGTTTGAGTTTATCCGCCGCCTTGGTAAAGCTCCCCGAGCCGACAACCACAGCAAAGATGGCCATTTCATTCAGGTCTTGCATACGCTCTCCTCACCACTGGCTTTATGCCATTATTGGAACAGTGACTGAGAAGTTAAAGGATATTTTGGAAAATAGAAAGTGACAGAGTTCACATTTTTGCAAGTATATGACTGGCGGTCACAAAACAAGTCTGACGTCGGACGAAACTGACTGTCGACGTCGTGAACCAAACACCGCCTTTCTGAACTCGACAAGGTGAATCGCGCAGCGAGAGAAGGTACCCTGGGGTATTCAGGATCTGCTTTCGATACCCGGGGCCCATTTAAGGATCCTGAATCGAGTTCAGGATGACGATACTTGAGTGAGATGACTCCTCGCGTCAGACGTCCGACGTCCAGCGTCCGACTTTATTCATTCGGGCCTTGCACACTCTCCGCGCGACCTGTCCAGTCGACAGCGTATTTTCCATAATAATTTCAGAGCCGTCGGATGATTTACCTTGTCTTCTTTGAGGGCGACACGGACGCGCTTGGAGAAGTGATCGATGTCGTCCTTGGTGAACTGGCTGATATCAATCCAGTACTTACTGGGTATTTCGGCTTCGGCGTCTTTGACCATTTTATCGATGGCTTTTAAGCGCGTGAGAATGTATTTGCGCATTCTAAAACCAAAGTCATCAGGAAACTGATCCTTTCGCGCAATGGTTTGCAGCATACCGTAGTACAGGCGATAGTCGATGATACCGCCTTTATCTCCCAGGCCGTGATACAGCTCAAATGTGTTGTAGGCCAGCGCGGGCATCAGCAGTATATCGACATTACCATTATTAAATTGCGCTGCGAAAGTTGACAGAGTGGTACCTACCGGCGTTGCTCCCGCGAGTTTGGCAAATTTCATCGCTTGAGGATCATTGTTAAGCACTGATAAACGACGTCCGGCAAAATCATCAATGCTGTCGATAGCGCGATCATTAACAAAGGCATACATGGACCCCACCGGAAAGGTGGCCACTACTTCGTAATTGCCTTCGGTCATCAATTTTCCGGCGCGAGGCCGCGCTAGCGTTGCCAGTACCAGTTCAAGGCCTTTTTTGGATGAAATGGCACCGATCGCATCCATGGTGCCACCAAACTTCACAAACTGCCGCGACATGATGGCGCTCAATAGCACAGCTTCACAACGCCCTGCCTTGAAATCATTGGCGGCGACTTTTTCGTCGGTGTAAGCAATAAAACGTATGCTTAAACCCCAGGCCTGCGCCGTCGGAATAAGATCGGAATAGAAGGACATGACTGGCCCATTTCGGCCAACCGGATCCCACACACAGAACACCTTTCGCTCCAGCGCAAAAACCGAACTACTCAGCAACGACAGCACAACTGCAACCAAGAGGGTGGGTAGCTTCATCCTCGCACGGCTCCCTTTATTATTCGACGGATAACAACAGACTCGCACCTGAGCTGCTGCGTTACCCTGGCATATTTGCCTAACTATGTATGTCGGCTTCCCGGACAATTTTCTCGGCCCCGGGATAATGATGCAGCGCAACGCCTGCGAACCTGCGTGGTTTAGCGGGCGGGCAGCCTTGAGAAGGCTGTCGCATAATGAATTAATGGTCTGCTACGACCAGCCGAAAATGCTCGAAACAGCGCTATGTATTGCAACACATGCGCTTTTTGAGACAAATTGACACCAGCAGACAAGTAAAACGCTATGCGACACCCTCCAGATCGGCGATGCAGTTGTTATGAGTGGTTTTTTGTATTTTCGCCGATTACGTACAAGCACTCAGGCCTACGAGTCGATATACTACAGACCGGTAAACTTGAAGAACAGCTCATAATTTAAAGCACGTCACCCTATAACGATAGACAATACGGTGCAAGCCCAAATACACAATAACATGACGCCCATCAACGCACACGACGGTGCGCCCACACTGGTTTCCATACTCGGCCCCACCGCCAGTGGAAAAACAAGGTTGGCAGTAGCAATAGCCGAAACCTTCCATGGCGAAATCATCTCTGCGGATTCGCGACAAGTGTATCGGGGCATGGATATTGGCACGGGCAAAGATCTGACCGAGTACGGGACCATTCCCTACCACCTCATTGACATCGTTAATCCCGGCTACGAATACAACCTTTTTGAATTTTGCCAGGACGTATGTCAGGCGCTTAACCGCATAAGCCATCGCGGAGCCCTGCCTATTCTGGCTGGCGGCACCGGGATGTACGTCGATGCAGTATTAAGCCGTTACCAATTAACACCGCTTGTGCAAAATGAAGAAAAGCGCAGAGAGCTGGAAGAAAAAACCGATAAAGAGCTGGTCAGACAACTCTTCGCTCTCAAACCAGAACAGCACAACACCACCGACCTGCTTGATCGCAAGCGCCTTATTCGCGCGATCGAAATCGCACAGGCTGAGCAGCAACAAAGCGGCACACTCAACTGGCCCGTTTTCGAGACGCTTAATCTGGGCATTTCCATCGCCCGATCGCAGGCTCGCGAACGCATCACAGAACGACTGCACAAACGCTTCAAAGAAGGCATGATCGACGAGGTAGAAAGTCTGCATCGACAGGGACTCAGCTGGGAACAACTGGATTTTTACGGTCTGGAATACCGGTATATAGCGCTTTATCTACAGGGTATTCTGCGCTACAACGACATGTTCCAAAAACTGAATTCAGCAATCCACACCTTTGCAAAGCAGCAGGAAAAATGGTTTCGCAAATTGGAACGCAAAGGCCACACAATCCATTGGCTCGATGTTGATGGAGACCTTCCTGTGCAGGCGCAGGAGGTAATGAATAAGCACTTCGCACCAAAATAATCACGCAAAATCCAAAGCCCGCCTTTTTACGCACTCTATTTGGGCATGCAGCCAAGCCCTGCCGAGCACCCTTTCAGTGCATCCACAGACATAGACACAACAATAGCTCTATATATCAACATCTTACAACTTATCCTTCATCATTGGCACGCCTTATGCTGACTCCTAATCAGAATTACGGTGCAAGCGAGCCAGACAAAAGAGCCGCAATACCATTTGAGATCTTGTAGACATGGGTGAGGCAGATATGAGCAAAACCAAAGTAGTTGTAGTGGGTAACGGCATGGTAGGCCACCACTTTGTAGACCAGTTGCAGGCAGCTGATCACAATACGAGCATTACCGTGCTGGGTGGTGAAACACGCCCCGCTTACGACCGCGTACATCTTTCTGAAGTGTTCGCCGGTAAAGAACCCGCCGACCTGGCCATGACCACACGCGAGTATTACGAAGAGAAAGGTGTGGATGCCCACTTTGGTGACATGGTCAGCACTATACTGCGCGACAAGAAACAGGTCGTCACCGAGAGCGGCCGCCATATCGACTATGACAAACTGGTACTTGCCACCGGCTCCTATCCTTTTGTTCCGCCCATTAAAGGTTCAGAACACGAAGCCTGCCTGACTTATCGCACCATCGATGATCTGGGTGAAATTAAAGCACACGCCAAGTCATCCAAAATCGGTGTTGTAGTTGGTGGCGGGCTGCTGGGTCTGGAATGTGCCAACGCGCTCAAAAATCTGGGCCTTGAAACGCACGTAGTTGAATTCGCACCCGGCCTCATGGGGGTTCAGCTGGATCAAGGGGGCAGTGCCATGCTGCGTCGCAAGATCGAAGCGCTGGATGTGACCGTACACACGCAAAAGGCCACTACACTTATCGACGAAAGCGGTGAAGAAACCAAACTGCGCATGCACTTTGCCGACGACACCCATCTCGACACCGACATGATTGTATTCTCTGCCGGTATTCGCCCCTACGACCAGCTGGCAAAAGACTCGGGTCTCGAAGTTGGCGAACGTGGCGGCATCGTCATCGACTACCATTGCCGCACCAGCGATTCCGACATTTTTGCCATTGGTGAGTGTGCGCTTTACGGCAATATGATTTATGGGCTGGTGGCCCCCGGTTACCGCATGGCCGAAGTGGCCGTTGAACAGTTTGGCAGCGAAGCAGAAAAGCCTTCGTTCAAAGGCTCCGACATGAGCACCAAACTCAAATTGTTGGGCGTGGACGTAGGCTCCATTGGTGATGCGCACGGCAAAGAAGCCGGCACCATTACCTACACCTTCAGCGATGAAAAAGCCGAAGTCTACAAGCGCCTCATTTGCAGCGAAGACGGTAAATTGCTGAAAGGCGCCGTGTTGGTGGGCGACTGTTCCGATTACGACACCCTGCTGCAGTACTTTCTCAACGAAATCGAACTACCCGAGAACCCTGAATCCCTAATTTTGCCCAACCTCGATGGTGTGACAGCACCTGCACTGGGTGCGGCTTCATTGCCCGCCGGTGCGACCATCTGTTCTTGTCACAATGTGAGCAAGGGTGATATTACTGCGGCCGTTGAAGGCGGCTGCTGTAGTGTTGGCGATGTGAAAGGTGAAACCAAGGCCGCCACCGGCTGTGGTGGTTGTGCAGCGCTGCTGAAGAACGTCGTCGATTACGAACTGGAAGCACGCGGCATTACCGTCGACAAGAGTATTTGTGAACACTTCCCCTACACGCGTGAAGAAATCTATCACCTGGTGCGCGTGGGCGCCATCAAGAGCTTTGACGAACTGCTCGACAAGCACGGTAAGGGTCTGGGCTGTGATATCTGCAAGCCCGCGGTTGGTAGCATCCTCGCCACCACCTGGAACGACTATATTCTGGAAGACCAGCACGTTGGCCTGCAAGACACCAACGATACCTTTTTGGCCAACATGCAGAAAGACGGCACCTACTCGGTGGTACCCCGTGTACCCGGCGGTGAAATCACCCCTGCCCAATTAATCGCTATCGGTAACGTGGCCGAAAAATACGACCTTTACACCAAAATCACAGGCGGGCAGCGTATCGACCTGTTTGGCGCGCGCTTGAACGAACTGCCCGATATCTGGGGTGAACTGATTGAAGCGGGCCTCGAAACCGGTCACGCATATGGCAAATCGGTACGCACCGTAAAATCCTGTGTTGGCTCTACCTGGTGCCGCTATGGTGTGCAGGACTCAGTCGGCCAGGCCATCGATATCGAGCATCGATACAAGGGCCTGCGTGCGCCACACAAGCTCAAGTTCGCCGTATCTGGCTGTACGCGCGAGTGTGCCGAAGCGCAGAGTAAAGACGTAGGTATTATCGCCACCGAAAACGGCTGGAACTTGTACCTCTGCGGTAACGGCGGCATGAAGCCGCGCCACGCAGACCTGTTTGCCACCGATCTGGACGACGAAACGCTAATCAAATATATCGACCGTTTTTTGATGTTTTATATCAAAACAGCGGATCGCCTGCAGCGCACCTCGGTTTGGATGGAAAACCTTGAAGGCGGTCTCGATTACCTGCGCGAAGTGATCATCGAAGACAAGCTTGGCATTGCTGAAGAGCTGGAACAGCAAATGGCACATGTGGTGGGCACCTATCAGTGTGAATGGAAGACCACCATTAACGACGAAGAGAAGCTCAAGCGCTTCCGTCAGTTTGTGAATAGCGAAGCCGAAGACAGCGCCGTGGTATTTGTTAAAGAACGCGGTCAACGCCGCCCTGCCACTGAAGATGAAAAACTGAACCTGATCGCCAAGTCAGCCTGATAGGAGTCACTAACATGAGCATTGAACATATTATTTGCGACGAGGCCGACCTGATTAAAGATTCCGGCGTATGCGCCTTGGTTGACGGTCAGCAAATTGCCATTTTTTATCTGCCTCGCACTGAGCAAAAAGTATTTGCCATCGGCAACTACGACCCCATCGGTAAAGCCAATGTGCTTTCTCGCGGGATCGTTGGCGACGTAGATGGACAGGTCGTGGTGGCATCGCCTCTCTACAAACAGCATTTTAATCTGCTAAGCGGCGCGTGCCTCGAGGAGCCCGGAGTATCGGTACCGGCTTATAAGGTCACCATCAACCAGAACAAAGTGGTTGTAACCCTACCTGCACAAAGCTCTGCTGCCTGATCGAACTTTCCCTTGTATGTCGCAAGGTTTACCCGCTCTTTGAGCGGGTTTTTTTGCTTTGATTAGGCCGTTTTTCTTGCTCACGACCAATGCAGGGCATGCCTCCCGTAAAAACCAGCAAAATTGCATATCTGTGACTAAACTTGATAGATCAAACAAGCTCACAGACGAATGCCATGATACGCCTACTGTTTATCCTGCTGCTATGCTGTGGCGGCGCTAACGCCCAGTCACCCATATACATAGGCCTTGATGCCGATATGTCGGCAGTTGCCAAAGAAGGTGGTGAAGCCATCAGACGCGGCGCTCTGATCGCCATCGAAGACATTAACAATGCCGGTGGAGTGCTCGGACGTCCATTCGAACTGGTGGTGAAAGATCACCGCGGCAACCCTGCTCGCGGCATTGCCAATATGCAGCAGTTTGCCAAGCTGGAGGGCCTGGTGGCCGTATTGGGGGGAGTGCATACACCGGTTGCACTTAAAGAGCTGCCAGTCATTCATGAAAACTCCCTGATTTATCTGGATCCCTGGGCCGCAGGTACCCCAATTGTAGACAATGGCTACGAGCCAAATTTCGTATTCAGGATTTCGGTGCGCGATCAGGAAGCAGGCAAAGTTCTGGTGAACCATGCCAAACATCGCGGTGCTAAAAGGATTGCTCTCCTGCTGGAACGCACAGGCTGGGGGCGTTCCAATGAAAAATCCATGGGCCTCGCAGCGTCCGATCTTGGACTGACTATTGTCGAAACACAATGGTTCAATTGGGGCCAACAGGATATGACAGAAGCCGTCGAAAATATTGTATCCTCAGGCGCGCAAGCGATACTACTGGTCGCGAATGCCCCCGAAGGAGCCGTTGCCGCACAAGCTATTCTGCAGAACGCTGAGGCTCGCAACCTGCCACTCATCTCACATTGGGGCCTGGCTGGCGGCGCTTTTGTCTCACGCGTAGGCTTACCAAAGTTACAAGAGCTGGATCTCGCAGTACTTCAAACCTACAGTTTTGATGAACCTACTAACCCCACACTCAATGCACATGTGCTCGAACGTTACCGGGAACGCTTTGACTCCAGCACCACAGCGAACTCCATGTCTGGAGCCGTCGGTACAGCCCATGCGTTCGATCTTGTTCACATACTCGCCAAGGCCATAAAGGACGCTGGGACGATTGATCGCACCAAAGTGCGCGCGGCGCTCGAAAACATCGAAGCCCATCACGGGCTAGTCAAGCATTACCGCCCGCCCTTCACCGTATCGCGTCACGATGCCTTGTTGGCCGAGGATTATATTCTCTCGACCTACAACGAACAGGGTCATTTAATCCCAATCAGGAAGTAATTTTTGCAACAAGAACAAAGCCTCGAAAAAATACTGCGCGCCAGAACCCTTCGCCGTGCTCTTGTTGTACTGGCAGCCCTATCCTGCGCGCTGCTGGTCGCCGCCGCTATTACTGTTGAGCGAGAGCTTAACTCACAGCACCAGCAAAGACTGGAGCAGTTTGCCACCGAGCTTGACCGTAACCTGCAAAGCCTCCGACAGCAGGTGCGAAATCTGGCGCGTAACAACCTGATCATCAACAGTCTTATCGACTACTCCAACCGTGACAGCTACCTGCCGGTATTCTTTCGTTCTCTGGAGCTTACCGTCACTGGCGAAATATCCATTGTCTTCACCGATTTTCAAGGGCAGTTAATTACCGGCAAAAACAAGGAGAACTTTGCTCAAGCAAGTGCCAGCTTCGACTGGCAAAGTGATGTGCTTGGCGATGCCAAAGACTTCATCGCTTACAACCAAGAGGGTGTGATGGTGGCATCGCCCGTGCTCTATGCTAATTTTGCAGAGGGTGCCATTGCGGTGCATGTCGCCAACCTCGATTCTATCGTTCCCAGCAGTCGAGAGGATGAAACCACCCTGCTTGTCGATCACGAAAATCGTGTACTTTACAGCTCCGATCAACAGGTGATCACACCCGGCGAACAATACAACGCAACAAAATTGAACACCTGGTACATCAGTACCAAGCAGTTTGGCCCCAGCAAGATCGTCAATCTTGAACCGCTGGTTTCAGCTTATGGCGAGATGATATGGCTATTTTCATCGGTCATCATTGCCCTGTTCGCGGTATTGGTTGGGACGATCTATGCCATACGCACTTCTGCCAGCTTGGCCGCCAGCTCGCTGAGCGAACTGGAGCACTCAATTTCGGATGCGATCGAGCACAATACCGACCCTTCTGCGCTGACTCAACTTGAAAACGAACCAAGTGAATTCAAGGCAATTCGACAATCTTTTTTCGTGCTCATGGCCAATCTCGCCGCCACGTCCATTTCCCGCGATAAATTCGAAGGCGTGATTAATTCTCTTGAAGAGGTGCTCTTGGTGGTTGATAACCAGCATGTACCTCTCATTAAAAATGCCTCTTACCTATCGCTGTGCAAACGCTTAAATCTGGATAACGACCACGCTATGCAAGCGCTAATCCCGGATGAGTTAATGCAACTCAGCGGCGTATTCAGCCTGTCAGTCGAAAAAGCCTATTCATACCAGAGTAATGACGGGCAGCTGCACAACCTGATACTACGCTGGGAAAGAAACGATTATAAAAACGCGCAGGGAGAACATCTGGGTTATATATTCGTTGCCAGCAACGTGACTCAGGAAAAACTGCTGCAGTCGGAACTGCAAATCAAGAACCAGGCCGTCGATGAGGCCGCCACTCCCATCGTTCTGGTCGATGCACAAAAAGACGATATGCCCATTGTGTACGTCAATCAGGCTTTCGTAGAAATGACTGGCTATCATAGTACCGAAGTGGTCGGCATGAATTGCCGCTTTTTACAGGGCAAGGATACTGCCACCGAACACATTGAGGAACTCCGCGAAGCCATTTCGGAACAACGCTCTCACACCACGACTTTGCTCAATTATCGTAAAGATGGCAGCCCCTTTTTCAATGAGTTGTCCATCACCCCAATCTTCAACGAAAACAATGTATTAACCCACTTTTTGGGCATTCAGGTAGACGTAACAGAGCGAGAGCGCAGCGAGCGCTACCTCATCGAAGCAAAAGAAAAAGCAGAAGAATCTGCACGACTGAAATCAGACTTTCTCGCCACCATGAGTCATGAAATCCGCACCCCTATTAATGGTGTGATGGGCATGCTCAATCTACTGCTGGGTACAGATCTCGACAAAGACCAGCGGCACCATGCGCAATTGGCAAAATCCAGTGCCGACTCCCTGTTGAATATCATCAATGACATACTGGACTTCTCTAAAGTGGAAGCCGGCAAGCTCACCATTGAAAACATTCAGTTCGATCTCTTCCAGCTGTTCAGTACCTGCGTCGAAAGCTTTGCCCAGAAAGCGCAGGACAAAGGGCTGGAGCTGGTAGTTGATACCTCCGGGATCCACTTTCCGATGGTACAGGGCGATCCCGGCCGTCTGCGTCAAGTGCTTAATAATCTCATCGCCAACGCCATTAAGTTCACCGAGCGGGGCGACATTCATATCACTGCCGACCTGCTGCGAGGCAAAGGCCGCTACTCTCGCCTCATTTGTTCTGTGCGCGACACCGGCATCGGCATCTCCTCTAAACAACTAGAACATATTTTTGACGTATTCTCACAGGCTGATGCATCCACTACCCGCCGCTATGGCGGCACCGGGCTCGGCTTGTCCATCTGCAAACAACTATGCGAGTTAATGGGCGGAGTCATCAATGCATCCAGCATTGAAGGAAAGGGCAGCCACTTCAGCTTCGAAATTGAACTCACCGCGCTTGATACTCCCAGTAAGCTACTGCATTACACAGAACTAAACGGGATGCCAATTCTGGTAGTCGACGATAACAGCCACACCAGAACGAGTGTGGGTAACCAGCTGCAACAATGGCAAGCTGATGTGCGCACCTCCGGTAGTGCGAGAGAGGCACTGGATAGCGCCCGACAACGTACACCAGAACTGGTGATCATCGACCAGAACCTGGATGACGAAGATGGTGTAGAGCTTGGCCGACAAATCAAAAAATTGTGCGCCGACAACGAACCCACTCTGGTTCTCATGACCGATATTGCTCAGCGCGCGAATTCGCCCTACTTTCGTACGATGGGCTTTCACTACAGTTTCCCAAAACCGGCAACCATTCCCGATTTACAACATGCCCTGCATGTCGCCAGCAAGTTAGTCGATCCGGCCGAGGCCAGCGGAGAGAGTGAGAGTCCTGCCACGATAACGAACAAAACACTAATCACCAACAGCGGCCGCAAGCATAGGGTTTTGCTGGTCGAAGACAATCAAACCAACCAGCTGGTTGCGAAAACGCTGCTTGAAGGCTTTGGCGTTGAAGTCGATATCGCCGGCAATGGTAAAGAAGCCTTAGAACTACTCAATATAGACAAAAACCGGATTATCTACAGTGTCGTCTTTATGGACTGTCAAATGCCAGAGATGGACGGTTTTGAATGCACGCGAGAAATACGGGCTGCACATGCGGGTGAAAATTACCGGGATATCGCGATCATCGCGATGACGGCCAACGCCATGCAAGGAGACCGCGAACGCTGCCTTAAGTCGGGCATGAGCGACTATATCAGCAAGCCTATCGACCCCAACGAAGTGCAGCGTAAATTGGAGCATTGGTTAGGTTTGGTTACGCACCTGAGCGGTGATATCGAAAGCCCCGACCTGCCACAGCTCGAAGCCGAAGTCTGGAATAGGGAGCGCGCGCTGGAACGCATGATGAAACGCGAGGACCTCTTAAAGGCCGTTGCGACGTCGTTCCTCGAAGACTTGCCTAAGCTCATAGATTCCCTTTCCGACTCTATTGGACAGGATAATATGACGCAGACCAAGTACTACGCCCACACCATTAAGGGCTCTTCCTCAAACCTGGGCGGCGACCAATTGGCGCAAATTGCCCTCGAGCTAGAACTGGCCGCCAAAGACGGCAAGCGTTCACTGGTGGCTCGACACTGGTCCGACCTGCAATCTGCCGTTGAAAAACTCAGCAAGTTACTGGAAGACTATACACGATCGGCCCAGACCGAATAGCACCTGATGCCTAATAGTCCACGCCCTGGCGGGCCTTGATGCCTGCCTTGTAGGCGTGCTTGATTTCCTTCACTTCAGACACCGTATCGGCCAATTCTCTCAGACCAGAGCCGCCCCCCCTGCCCGTGACAACCACGCTCATTTCCTGAGGTCGATTCCGCAATGCACTGAGCACTCGCTCTTCATCCAGGTAGCTATAAGCAATCATGTAAGTCAGTTCATCCAGGAGTACCAGGTTGTAGCTGGCGTCGACCAGCATTTTCTCGGCCACGGCCCAGGTTTTTTCTGCGGCAGCAATGTCGCCGCTGCGGTCCTGCGTGTTCCAGGTAAAACCCGTGCCCATCTGGTAGAAGTCCACCTCAGGCATTTTTTCTTTCAGAAAAATCTCTTCGCCTGAAAGCTGCTCGCCCTTAATAAACTGCACCACCCCCACCTTATGTCCATAGCCCAAAGCACGCAGCACCATGCCAAATCCAGAACTACTCTTGCCCTTGCCATTGCCGGTTAACAGCAGCAATACGCCACGCTCGGTATTGGCAGCAGCTATGTGTGCGTCCACTTTCTCTTTTTGCTTTTGCATCTTTTTCTTGTGGGTAGCGTCTTTATCCTGTTCGCTCATTACTTACTCACCTGTCGTTATTTGTTCACTTGTTTGCCGCAGCGGCGACGCGCACCTCGTCGAAGGCCTCGCATATGGCCTCCATCCCTTTGATTACCCGGGTTGAGAAACGATGCACCCAATCGCCGTTGATAAAGAAAATATGACCGTTGGCTACGGCAGGAATCTCAGGCCAGTTTTTCCACTGCGCCTTGATCTCTACCGCGCGACCATGATGTGAGGGTATGATCATTGCCTGAGGCGCTTGCAACAATACCGTTTCGGTACTCACCTGTGGATAGTCCAAAGCGGGATCATTGAAAATATTCACCCCGCCACAACTGGTCAGCAACTCATTGATCCAGCTCCCGGCTGCCATGGTTTTAAGGGGGTTACCCCACAACTGATAGAAAAAGCTAACCGGTGCCTTGTTGGCGTTGGCCAACCGAATATTCTGCCAGCGCGCTCGAAAACGCTGCGCCGCTGCCTTGCCCTGCTCCTCCATGCCAAGCATGCCGCCCAAGCGTTCAAGTTCCGTGGCAATATCGTCCAGTGCCTTTGTTGTGCTGCGATACACAGGTAATCCCAGCTCCTCCATACGATCCAGATCGCGGGCCGGGTTGCCGCCTTCCCAGGCAATAATCAGGTCCGGCTGCATCGCCAGCACACGCTCAATTTGTATACCGTGGTAACCGCCAATACGTGGTATGCGATTAGCCGCCTCTGGATAGTCGGCATAATCAACGGTACCAATAATGCGCTCGCCAGCGCCGATCTCAAACAGCAGCTCAACCGAGTGTGGCGATAGGGCAATAATACGCTGCGGAATTGCCTGACCATCGCTGTTATTAGCTTGCAGAGTGAAGCTCGCCAGGCAGGCGCAGCATGCCAGCAGCCAGAGCAGTATCTTTAATCCTGGCTTGGCGCTAGATTGAAAATGCATTGTTACCTTCATAAGTTGTTTCTTGTTGACCGTTCAGCGCGTTTTGCAACGCGGCTTCCAGTTGTATCCAACCCGCTTCGCGACCAGGCAAGCCAAATCGCAGCAGCGAGGTATTCTCAATATGGCGTACCCAAATAGCCTGTTGCGCCAGTTGCTCGTGCACATGCGCGGCATGTTGCTGGCTAGTTAGAGCGAGGGTTTGAAACAACGCGCTGCCACGCACCTCACCCACTTCGAGTTTGCTCAGCATGGCAGCAAGACGCTCAGACTCAAGTGCCAGCCGAGAACGCATTTTCACCTGCCATAACTGATCCACCAATGCCTGCTCTGCCACCGCCAGAGAAGGCCCTGATAAGGACCAGATTGGCATTTGAGCACCCACATGGCTCAATATGGACGCTTCGGCCGCAATGGCTCCCAAACGCAGACCAGCTAAACCAAAAAATTTACCCAGAGAACGCAATACAATCACGCCTTGTTCTGCCGCCAGGGGCGTAACACTATGCTCGGGGCTGGCATCCATAAAAGCTTCATCGATTACCAACATACAGCCATGCCTGCGCGCCCGGCCCGCCAAATCGCATATTTGTTCCCGCGTGTAGCAATATCCCAAGGGATTATGCGGATTAATCACCACGCAGAGTTCTGCCGCATCTAAAACAGAATCGGCAGGCAAACCATGATAGTGGACAATGCTGGCTTTAAATTTTTGCCAATGATAAGCGTGCTCGGCATAGGCCGGTGCCGAGATCGCGACACGCTCCACCTGCAGTCCCGTCTCGGCAAGCAAGGTCGGCAAAAAATGAATGCTCCACTGCGAGCCTGGCGTTAGCACAAACTCATTTGTTCCATAGTACTGCGCAGCCGCATTCAACAGACTTGTGCTTACCTCTGGTAGCCGCTGCCAATGCTTCTGGGCAATGGGATCAAAGGGGTAAACATGCGGATTGATGCCTGTCGACAAATCCAACCACTGACTCTCTTCAAAACCATAGCGTGCGCTAGCGGCTTGCAAGTCGCCACCATGCACAGGTGCTCTTTGGCTCTCATCTGCGTACATAGTAACTAACGGTCCCCAAAAGAAGCGCGACGGCGCAATACCAATAAGAAGAAGACACTCCCCAGTGCGGCCGTGATTACCCCAATGGGCAACTCAGCCTGCTCAAACAGGCTGCGTGCCAACACGTCGACCCAGATCATAAAGACACCGCCAACCAGCGCAGTCAACAGTAATTGCTGAGTACCCTGTGCAGGTAAAAGTCGACGCACAATATGCGGAATCATCAAGCCGACAAAACCAATACCGCCGCAATTGGCAACCAACACGGCCGTCAGCAGAGAGCTCAATAACAACATGGCAAAACGCAGGCGGTTCACCTCTATACCCAGTGAACGCGCCGTTTCGTCACCGGCCAGCATGCCCCGCAACACCCGAGAATGTCCTAAAAAGATGAGTAAACACAGGCTGATGACAATCGTCGGCAAGAGCAAGCCTTGCCAGGACGCACGACTGAAACTGCCCAACGTCCAGAATAGCAAGGTAGCACTGGCTTGCGGATCTGCGCTGTACAAAACCAGGCTGGTCGCCGCACTGAACATAAACGAAACAGCGACCCCCGCCAGTAACATACGCTCCACCTGCACACCGCTGCCTGCCAGCGCCACCACCAACAGCACCGACAAGGCCGAACCGGCGAAGGCTCCGGCACTAATACTAATATCCGCCGTAAAGCCTTCGAGCCCAAAGGCCGCAATAACCAACACCGCACCAAAACCGGCCCCCGACGAAATACCGAACAGGTAGGGATCTGCCAGTGGATTACGCGTCACCGTTTGCAGCACAGCGCCCGACAAGGCCAGGCCGGCGCCTGCCAGCAAGGCCAAGATGGCACGCGGTAAACGTAAATCGTTAATAATGCGTGTAGTAATCGCATCACTCTCGCATTCACCACCCAACAACTGGCAGTAGGCCGCCAGCACATCGCCGACACTCACCTGCGCCGCGCCAAAACCACTGGCCAGAACCAAGCTCACCATGATCGCCAGCAGGCCGAGCACTAATACACTTCCGGTATAACGCCAGCTACTCATAACGAGCCCTCGGATTTACCAGTCGAAGCATCGCTCGGCGCGCTTGTGTGATAGGCATAAGTAATGCGTGAGTGACCATGCAATGGGTGCTCATCAATCACCGCACAGGCACGAAAGGTTTGCGCCAGCAAATCTTCGCTTAATACTTCCGAGGCAGGACCATGCGCGACTATACGCCCCTCATCCAAAACGAGCAGTTGATCGCAAAACGCAGCGGCCAGGTTTAGATCGTGAAAGGACGCCAGCACTGTTAAGCCCAGGGCTTTCACCTTATGCAACAAATCAATCTGGTAATGTACATCCAGATGATTGGTAGGCTCGTCCATAATCAATAAGCGCGGTTGCTGCACCATGGCGCGGGCCAGCATACAGCGCTGTTTCTCTCCGCCCGACAGGTTTACAAAGGGCGCATTCGCCAGTTTGCTCAGTTCCAGTTCGGCGAGCACCTGTTCGACGCGCGCGATGTCCGCGCGGCTTTCCCACTCAAACAGGCGCTTGTGAGGAATAAGCCCCAACGCCACCACATCCCGCACTCGCAGGCCCATGTGGTCGCTGTGCTCTTGCAGAATCACGGCGACTTGCCGCGCCACATCCTTGGCATTTTGCTGCCAGATATTCTTGCCACCCAGCCGTATTTCGCCAGAGTCAGGTGGGCATACGCGATAAATACAGCGCATGAGACTGGATTTACCCGCGCCATTCGGCCCCAACAAGCCCACAAACTGGCCTTCCTGTATAGAAAAGCTGACTTGATCGAGAATGGTATGTCCCTGAGGCGACCAACTAAGTTCTCTGACCTCTAGTAAGTCGTGTTTATTCATATGGCTGTCACCAGAGCTACAGCCAAAATAAACATTAGTAAGGCGCGGTAGGCATCGC
>JBFHVM010000030.1:0-17030 GCA_041589495.1 Oleiphilaceae bacterium
AAACGCCAAAGCCCCACCGTCACACAACGCCTCAAACACATCGTGACGGAAGTTTCAGAGCACGAAAATCTGGACGTTCAGATTGTGCCCGTTTCACTTTTCTGGGGCCGCGCGCCAACACGCGAGAAATCCTGGCTGCAATTGCTGTTGAACGAGAGCTGGACAGTAGCCAGCCCCCTGCAGCACTTTTTAATCATTCTGCTCCATGGCCGACGCACCTATGTGCAATTTGGTCAACCCATGTCGCTCAGAGAAATCGTCGAAGACTGTGACAAAGACCAACAACGCGGCGCACGAAAGACGGCCCGCATTCTGCGCGTGCATTTTCGCCGAGTAAGACAGACCGTCATCGGACCCAACCTGTCACACCGATACACGCTGGTAAACACCATTATTAAGAGCCCGCGCGTCAAAGAAGCCATTGAGCAACTGGCACAGCAGGAAAACATGGGTCTGGCCAAGGCTAACCAGCAAGCGTTTAAATATGCTGACGAAATTGCCTCTAACTTGCAGATTTCAACGATCCACTTTCTGGAACGGCTATTAAATAAGCTGTGGAATAAAATATACAACGGCATTAAGGCAAACCGCGTAGACATCGTACGCGAAGTGACCAAAGACCACGCTGTGGTGTATGTACCCTGCCACCGCAGTCATATCGATTACCTGCTACTGTCCTCCATGCTGTTTGCCGAGGGCATCATGGTGCCCCATATCGCCGCAGGTAATAATCTCGACTTACCTGTTGTAGGTTCAATTTTGCGCCGAGGCGGTGCGTTTTACATGCGCCGCAGTTTCAAAGGCAACAAGCTCTACGCTGCCGTATTCTCGGAATACATCCACGAAATCTTCAAGCGTGGTTATTCGGTGGAGTACTTTGTAGAAGGTGGCCGCAGCCGCACGGGACGCACACTTCCCCCGCGTGCAGGCATGGTTGCAATGACGGTAAGCTCCTACCTGCGTGACCAGAAAAAGCCCATTGCCTTTGTACCCGTATATTTCGGTTACGAAAAAGTGCTCGAAGGTGGCACCTATCTGGGCGAATTGCGCGGTAAGAAAAAGCAAAAAGAATCCGTGTTTGGGCTCTTTAAATCCTTGAGAAATTTACGCAAATCCTTCGGCAAGGTCAGCGTTAACTTTGGCGACCCCATTTATCTGGGCAAATACCTCGATGAGCATCAACCAGACTGGCGCGAGAACAAAGGCGGTGACGATTTCAAACCCGACTGGTTGCCCAAAGTGGTCGACAAGCTGGCACTGGAAATCGTCACCCGTATTAATCAGGCTGCGGCGATCAACCCCATCAACCTGCTGGCCATTGTTCTGCTGTCAACACAACGCTACGCCATGGACGCCCGGGTGCTGGCCAACCTGATGACCGCCTTTGCCGACTTGCTCAAACAAATGCCTTACAGCGAATATATGAGCTTCCCGGAAGGCGATGGTTACGACTGGCTGGAATACGCCGAAAATATGGGCTTCGTGGAACGACAGCGCAATGAATTGGGCGACATCATTAGCCTGCAGGATCGTAACGCGGTCATGCTCACCTATAATCGCAACAACATCATCCACTTTTTTGCGATCCCTTCACTCATCGCCAGCTTGCTGCAAAATCACAGCAGCATCGATCGCAAACGCCTGCACACCATCTTCAGAGCCATTTACCCCTATATTCGTTCGGAATATTTTCTGCCCTGGGAAAGCGACGAGGTGAACCCTATTTTTGATGGCTGGCTCGATGTGCTGCTCAAGAACAAGCTGCTCAGCCAGGAAGGTGAGCGCTTGATCCGCCCCGAACCGGGTAGCGGCCACTTTGTTCAACTCTCCATTCTTGCCCGATTCATCATGCAAACACTGGAGCGTTACTACATTGCTATTGCCGTTTTGATCAAGGAGGGCTCCGGCAATCTCGATGCCGAGCAACTCGAAAAACAAAGCACACAAATGGCTGAGCGCATGTCGATACTGTTCGGCCTGAATGCACCCGAGTTTTTTGATAAGACGCTATTCCGAAACTTTATCGGCAAGCTGCGCGAGAAAAAAGTACTGGTAGAAGATGCCAATGGCAAGCTGGTCTTTGATGCTCAGATAGAACAGATTGCAGACGATGCACGCCTGATCCTCAATGCGGAATTACGTCAGGCAATTATTCAGGTGACATCGATGCACTAACTTCCCGGCCTGCTATTGTGACCTGCGCCCCCTATCTGAGGTGGCGCAGCAGCGGGCACGACATAGCGTTTTACTCACAGGTTACGACGCTTTCAGAACATTCAGACTCTGCAGCGTATAAATATCGTAGCGGGCGCTTTTGCCCGCAAGCTGCAGATCTGGCTTCGCATCATTTAAGAATTCCCCCAAACGCGGCCGTTTTACCACCACTCTGCAACGTGCTCTGGCAAGTGCAAGGTCCAGTAAGACATTCGCGTCTTCATCGGCGCCTACCAAATCGTGAAATGCACGCATTTCTTTTTTTACTAGCGCGGACTTTCCTCGTGGAGGGTACATCGGGTCGAGATAGATTACATCGGCAAGTAAACCGTCACCTGTCTGCAAATATTCTGCAGCGACCTGTTCATGCAAGCGCATACGCTGCACGATCGAGGCAATTTGTTCATCGCCACTGACCCGGGCTTCATTGAATGCACTGCGGAGCAATTCCGCCACGACCGGAGAACGTTCCACCAACGTCATCTCGCAACCCAAGGTGGACAATACAAAGGCATCTCGCCCCAACCCGGCAGTTACGTCGAGTACCCGAGGCGTAATGCCCTGCTGCACGCCTACGGCTTTGGCGATCATCTGCCCCTTGCCGCCACCAAACTGCCGGCGATGCGCAACTTTACCTTCAAGAAAAGATGCCGATATGGGGCCCGGACTGCCCTTCGTGGTTTGCAGCAAGCGAGATACAGGTTGGGCAAATTCCAAGATATAAGGCGTAGAGCCATCATCGGATGCGGAAATCAACGGCAACGCAAATCGTTTCGCGAATGCTTGCGCTTCGCGAAAGCGCTCCGAGGCGCTCGGCCATATGCTCAGTTGGTCTACCAAAAGATCAGTCACGCTTGGAAAAGAAGAGAAAAATTATACGAAAAGGTCGATACCCACGAGCTGCCCCTGCTCGGATGGCCCGGAGGCCGCCTGAGTCTGCTCGTAGCTTTGTAAGGCATTTTGCACACTGCGATTTAACGCGGCGGTATTGTCGACCCGCTGCACACGTTGCAGCTCCCTTGCTTCGCCTTCCTGTCGCAGGGCGTCGGCGCTGAAAGGACGCTCAACACGCGTTTCGTCTGCTCTCTGCGCGCTTTGATCCCGACGTGCTGCACGCTCATCATCAGTGCGATCAATACGCTGCGATGGCGAGGAGGACAAGCTTGGAACGTTGGCAGTTACTTGCATGGTGATTTCGGAGCCATGACCTACAAAGACTTACGATTCTACGCTCAAACGACGCTGGAATAAACGAGGATACCCAAACGCTATCACAATTGTTTACCAGAGCAAAAACAACAGGACCGATCCTAATAGCAAACGGTAAATGACGAAAGGGGTGAAGCCAATGCGCTCAAGGAAGCGCAAAAACGTTGCAATACACACATAGGCACTCACAAACGACACCACCGCCCCAACACCAATAAAACCCCAGGCATGCTCATCACCACTGGCCGCCAGCTCGAGTGTTTTGAGGCTACCCGCCGCGGCAATCAATGGAATGGACAACAGAAAGGAAAAACGCGCCGCCGCCTCGCGATTAAAGCCAAGCAACAGTGCCGCCGTCATAGTAATACCCGAACGCGAGGTTCCCGGAATCAACGCCAGGGCCTGGGCCAGCCCAATCCAGCAGGCATTGCGTACTGTCATGGCCGACATGTTCATTTGACGGCTACCCTGGCGATCAGACCACCAGAGTGCGATACCAAAAACAATTGTCGTGGTCGCAATGACTGCCGTGGACCGCAGGTTCTGTTCGATAAAATCATTACCCAGCACACCGGCCAAGCCCGCAGGAATGGTCGCCAAAATAATCAGCCAGGCAAGACGGCTATCTTCGCTATGTTGCCGCTGGAAGCAGGACTGCAACCAAGCGCGGGTCAATCGAAGAATCTCTGTTCTGAAATAACAAACGATGGCCAACAAGGTACCAACATGGACTGCTACATCAAAGGCGAGCCCCTGATCTTCCCATCCGAGTAGTTGACTGGGCAGTATCAGGTGCGCGGAGCTGGATATGGGCAGAAACTCGGTCAAGCCCTGTATCACAGCCAAACAAACGGCTTCCCACCACGACATTGCTGAACAACTCCTGATCAAGGGCTACGTTAATTGAGCCCGTTTGCGTTATTCCCGACCTGGAAGCTTTTTCCAGGCCACTTCATCACGAATATAAGTAGGTTGTGCCAATTCAGCCTTCACAGCCTTACCAGCAAGCCAATCCTGAACAGCCAATTTTGCGATATGCGCAGCGTTCACCTGTATTTCAGGCGAACAGCACGAAATCGCTTGCAGAACCGACTCTGGAAAGCGCTCTTTAAACGCCAAACCACTGCCGGCAGCTACCCAGCTACCCGCCTCTAACGGCAACTCAAGGTTTTCTGGCGGTGTGACGTGCTCCGCGCTACTGGGTTCGAGCAGCAAGCCGTTTTGGTCCCTACTCAGAGAAAATGCACCCCAGTACAACTCGTCCATGCGGGCATCGATACAGGCCAGATATTTATCCGACAGTTTGTCCGACTCCGCCGTTTCAAGCACTGCGGCCAACGCCAAGGCCTTGAGGTTGGAAACGGGTACCACTGGCAGATCTGCACCATAGGCAAGCCCTTGAACAAATCCCGCTGCGATGCGCAAACCGGTAAATGATCCGGGTCCGCATCCAAAAGCCAGGGCATCGAGTTCATTAAGATTGAGAGTTTGCTCCGCCAGGACTTCGTTAATGAGGGGAAGCAAACGCTGTGCGTGTTGACGGGGCGCCACTTCATCACGAAAGGATAATTGCTCTCCATTGAGGAGAGCCACTGAACATCGCTCTGCTGAAGTTTCGAGCGCCAGAATTCGGGCCATTATTAGATCACTCTTGTTCCGACACTCTCATCCTCTAAAGCTTAAACGTCGAGACCCCGTACGATCTGGTCACGAATCTCGGCCATTTCACCAACACCATCTACCTTGATATAGCGAGGAGCTTTATCGCCACCCTGATCAGCCCACGCAGAGTAGTAGTCGATCAGAGGAGCCGTCTGTGAATGATAAACCTGCAGACGCTTGCGCACCGTTTCTTCTTTGTCGTCTTCGCGCTGCACAAGTGCATCACCAGTCTCATCGTCCTTGCCATCGCTGGCGGGAGGATTGTACTTAATGTGGTAGATTCGGCCACTCGCCTCGTGCACGCGACGACCGCTCAAACGGCTCACAATCTCTTCGTCATCAACGTTGATTTCAACCACGGCATCAATGTCGATGTTGTTCTTTTTGAGGGCTTCGGCTTGCGGGATAGTGCGCGGAAAACCATCAAACAGGAAGCCGTTTTTGCAGTCGTCCTGCTGAATGCGCTCTTCAATCAATTCGATAATGGTTTCGTCGGATACCAGACCACCGGATGCCATCACCTCTTTTACTTTCAAACCCAAAGGCGAGCCCGCTTTTACCGCTGCACGCAACATATCGCCCGTGGAGATCTGCGGAATACCGTACTTTTCGGTAATAAACTGAGCCTGTGTGCCTTTACCGGCGCCGGGAGCGCCCAAGAGGATGATTCGCATAAAAGCTATTCTCCATTCATGATTTTAATCTTTGAAACTGTTCACCCGGCAACCGGGACATCGTATACCAACTGCTCGTAATAGACCGGGATCGCACTATCACTACCCACGAGACGCTCTGGATACAGGCTCGGGTAGCGCGACTACCAGAGCCTTAAAATCGGGATGGCCTTGAGCCAAAGGGCGCCATTATAAGGCGAAGCCCCCCTTGGTAAAAGCCTGATGATGGTTTTGCGCGCGATCAAGCACGCGAAATGAGAAAGTCAGGCAGCGATATCTGCCACTAAACTATCCAGACTGCGGCACTGCTCAATCGTGACCAGAGTCAATTCTTGCGCCTGTTCAAGGTCTATCCCGAGCGTTTCGGCAATCGCCACAGGAAGCTCTTCGATGGGTTCATCGCCAATGCCATGCTCACTGAGCAAGGCGTTTGCCAGCTGCACCAACTGCACCATAGACGCATGCGCGCCCGAATAATCCTGCTGTTGATGCATGGCCGCCACTTTAACGCTTGCTTCGGGTAGCCCCCACAACTTGAGTAGTATTGCGCCCAGCGAACCGTGTCCGGTGGCAATAAAGGCCTGCGCTGATCCGATCCCGAAAACCTGCTGCTCAATATCCCGCATACTCGCCTCGGGTTCGGTTTCTCTTAACTTATTGAGCATTTTAAATTCAGGTGGAAACAGATGGCCAATTAACAGCAAACCAAAGTTATGCAACATGCCACACAGATAGGCCTCATGCTCAGAGAGTTCAAGTTCGGGTTTGGCCAAAACGGCAAGCGCCTGGCTCAGTACAGCGCAATATAGGGCATGCTGCCAAAACGCTTTCAGGCCCAAGGGGCCATCACTCGGTATACGAAAGGCTTTTGACGCCGCAATACTCAAGGCAAGCTGCGAGACGCGGTCAAAGCCCAACACGATATTCACGGCATCTTTTATGGAGTTAAGCTCACCGCGATAGGCAAATAGTGCCGACCGTGCATAACGCATGACCTGAGCGGACAAACTGGGGTCGCGCTCTATCAGGACAGCCAGTTCGGCAACACCCACATCAGGGTCATTAACCAGATCCAGGATGCGAATGGCGGTGTCGGGCATCGGTGGTAAGCGATAAATGCGCTCCAGTTTGCGCGCCAACTGCTCTATGCTCAAATCGGCCAACTTGTCGTCACCAACACTAGCGTTGACATCATTGGCAGGATCCGCCTGCTCTGCAGCTTTTTTATATCGGCTCATGCGCACTTTAATGGCGCCACGCATGGCGCGGGAGAATCCATCGGAGTTCAGTTTAACCAGGGCACTATGACTGCCACTGCAAACGTAAACCTGGTCGACGTTGAGTAACTCGGCTTCAAGTAACACAGGCAGCCCATAAGCCATGGCGAGAGCCGGCACCAAACCAGGCTCACAATCCTTAAACAGTTTACAGGCATGTTGCTCACTCAATAACTGAAAACTGCGCCCTAATCCCTGATTCACCAAATCAAGATCAAGCTCAGCGCCTTGTGGCAATACGGCGACTGCCGGCCCTCTACGATCAATGATAGGCACCGCTCGCGCCACCAACTCACGGGCAACCCCCGCCTGACTCACAACATCTGCCCAGTTCTCACCGCGTGTATGATGAACCAGCTGCACGGGTACCGAACACTTTTGCAGGTACTGATTCATTTTGGCGGCGACAGGCATATTTGCTCCTGAAATAAAAGTCACGACGTTATGTCCTTATTGAACGTTTTTCTGACACGAAAAAGTGCAGACCCGTGCACAAATACACGTAAGCGCTTTTTACGTTTTGTTAAAGCCTAATAATAATTTAACCCGTGTTGCGTATACCGGCGGCGATGCCCGCCATAGTCACCTTCAGTGCCTTGGCCACCGTCTCGGCCTCTGGCCCCTGTGCATCTGCCTGTCGCACCCGACGTAATAATTCGGCCTGCAAATAATGCAGCGGATTGGTATACGGCGCACGGACATGCATGGAAGCCTGAAATATCGGGTTGTCCTCGAGCAGCTGTTTTTGGTTTTTTACTTTTCGCACCGTATCGATAATATCGCGATATCGATGGCGCAACTCACGCCCCAACGGCTTGAGATGCTCGGGCGCCAACAACTGATCGTAATAGCGCGCGATGCGATAGTCCCCTTTTGCCAATACCATTTCCAGCATATCGATATGGGTTTTGAAGAAAGGCCAGCTCGCCAGCATTTCCTGCAAGGTCGCAGCCTTTTGAGGCTGTTGCAAAGCATGTTCCAGCGCTTCATCGCTGCCCAGCCAGGCCGGTAACATGAGGCGCATCTGACTCCAGGAAAATATCCACGGAATAGCGCGCAGGGTTTCGATGCCACCGCCCACTTTTCGGCGCGCCGGCCGACTACCCAGGGCCAGCTTGCCCAGCTCGGACTCTGGCGTTGCGGCACGAAAATACTCAACGAACTCCTTATTATCTCTCACTACCCCGCGGTAGGAACGCAGAGCAATACCGGTGAGTTCATTCATCAGCTCACGCCAGTCATCCTTGGGCTTGGGCGGTGGCATCAGGCTCGCCTCAATCACCGCATTGAGATAAAGCTTGAAACTCTGGCGCGCTACCGCTGGCAAGCCAAACTTAAAGCGAATCATTTCGCCCTGCTCGGTGATACGAAAACTACCGTTCACCGATCCGGGCGGTTGCGAGAGGATGGCCCGATTGGCTGGACCACCGCCGCGACCAACCGTACCACCACGACCATGAAACAGGGTAAGTTTAACGCCGTGACGATCCGCCACATCGACCAGCGATTCCTGAGCGCGGTACTGGGCCCATGCGGCTGCCATCTGACCTGCATCTTTCGCCGAGTCCGAGTAGCCAATCATAACTTCCTGGCGTCCCAGGCAGTAATCTTTATACCAGGCGACTGACAATAAGCGGTCAATTGCTTCTGCCGCGCCTGACAGGTCATCGAGCGTCTCGAATAGCGGCACCACTTTCAGATTATGACCAATACCCGCTTCCTGCAGCAGCAGAATGACCGTGAGTACGTCAGACGGCGAACTTGCCATGGATATCACGTAAGAGCCCAATGCCGATTCCGGCTGCTCGGCGACCACCTTGCAGGTATCCAGCACTTCGCGCACCTCAGGGCTACAGTCCCAGCCCGAGGGTATCAAGGGGCGCTTGCTCTTCAACTCATCGAGCAGAAAGCTTTGTTTTTCCTGCTCACTCCATTGCGCAAAGTCCCCCATATCGAGATATTGTGTGAGCTCCGACATGACGTCCTGATGACGTTCCGCGTCTTGACGAATGTCCAACCTGACTAACTCCAGACCAAAACAGCTGGCTCGGCGCAGGGTATCCAAGAGGAGACCATTGGCAACGGTAGGCAGACCAATATCGAGCAGCGACTCATAGCACAACATGAGTGGGCGCATCAGCTCGTTGTTTTCCAGCAGGGCATCACCTGGCTCCACTTGCTCTCCTCGCGCGCGTGCTGCAGCCCAGTCTCTGGTAATGAGCAAACGACGCCGCAGCTCGGCGAGAATCACACGATAGGGCTCGTTTCGGTTCCGCTCGCTCCCCTGCAGCAGGTTGTCGGCCTCATTCCCTAGCGCCTCAGAACATTCCCACATAGACAACTGATTGAGCAACTCGCTAATGTCCCGTAAGTAGAGATCGGCGCCCATCCACCGACTTAAGGCAAGTACTTCGCGGGTAAGATTAGCCGTCACATTGGGATTGCCATCACGATCCCCCCCCATCCAGGATGCAAACTTTATTGGGCTGGCATCGGGAGGCAATGGCACGTCAAACTGATCCATCAGGGCCGCATCCAATTCACGGAGAAAATCAGGCAAAGCTTGCCACAGACTGTTTTCGATGACCGCAAACCCCCAGCGGGCCTCATCTACGGCACTGGGGCGCTGTTCCCTGATTTCGTTGGTATGCCATGCCTCACAGATGAGCCGCACCAGCTTGTTACGCAAAGCCTGCTGCTCTTTTTCGGTGAGATCAGTGTGATCAAGACCCGCAAGACATTCCGCAATGGCGTCGTATTTCATGATCAGGGTGCGACGTGTAACCTCGGTCGGATGCGCCGTGAGTACGAATTCAATTTTCATTTCATTCAGCAGACGGGTCAGTGCCTGCTGGTCTTTGCCGTGCGCCTTGAGTCGGCGAAAGAGGTCGTCAAAGGTTTCCACGCCCTGCTCGCGTTCCTCGCGTTTGCGACGCACTCCGTGATACTGCTCCGCAATATTGGCCAGATTTAGAAACTGGTTAAACGAGCGCGCCACAGGCACAAGTTCTTCATCAGACAAATTGAACAACAACTCCATCAACTCGGGCGAAGCATCGCCGTCTTCGACATCCCGATCAGCTTTGGCGCTAAGTCTGATAGCCTCGATTTTATCGAGATAGGACTGCCCCAGGTGCTCCCTGATGGCTTCACCCAGAATCCCGCCCAATAGACGAATATTCTCGCGTAACGATGGATGCATCTCTGACATAATGGCTTCCTTTTCGCTCTTTTTGTTAGTAAGTGCAACGTGTAGAGGGTGTCGCATAGTGAATTTTAGGGCTCGCTGACAAGGCGAAATTGCTCGAAAAAGCGCAGTGTATTGCAATACATGAGCATTTTTAACGACGTCAGCGGGTCATTAAACCGCTATGCGATTCCCTCTTGTACCCCAGCAGCTCTGCACTGCGCCAGTGCCTGTGAATTCAGACCATTGATCCTGCCATTTTTTGCGCGTTAACAAAAGCACACAATTCAGGACCACACAAAATCGCAAAACCTGACTAGACTTTCTAATATGGGCTTGGTTGTCGGCCGGAGATCGAAAATGAGTGTGGTATTTCGATAGTAGTCCTGGCTGCAAGCCCAATTAAAGTAGCAAACAACAATAAGGATCGAAAGGTATGAAGATCAAGGCACTAGCGGAACAATGGGAGAAACAGGCGAAAGCCACCCTCACCACCGAAGAGTATTCCGTGCGTTTGCCGATCGAAGACGCCGCCAAACTCGCCGCACTGGCTGAGATGTATCCAAAGCGCAGTAAGACAGAGATCATCAGCGAATTGTTGTCGGCAGCCCTCGAAGAGCTAGAAACCAGCCTACCTTATGTGGCCGGTAAACGTGTCGTCGAAACGGACGAAATGGGCGACCCTGTCTATGAAGATGTGGGCCCCACACCACGCTTTTTGGATTTGAGCAAAAAATACACTTCTACGTTGAAGAAAGGTCAGAAAGCCGCTAACGGCTGACACTATAATAAGCAGCCTAAAGTGATTCCGTTGACGACAGCGAAGCGCTTTCTTCCGCAGCACCCACGGCGACAAAACAACAGATAAATAATTATTACGCAACGGACTGATGCCAAGTTTGCTACACCCAGTATTCCGGCGGCCACTTCTGGCTGCCCTGCTCACCTTATGCGCCGCTAACCAAAGTTTCGCCAAGACCGAGTACGACATTAAAGCAGCTTACCTGTACAACTTTATCAAGTTTGTAAGCTGGCCCGGCGAGATAAAATCTTTACCCCTGCGCGTTTGTCTGTACGGCCAAGATCCCATCAATGAAAAGCTGATGCCTCTTAAAGATATTCGGATTCACGACCGCGAAGTGGAAGTGAAGCTGGTTGAGGATATTGCCGACGCACCGAGCTGTGCAGTGCTCTACATAGCGCGAGAGCAAAAGAAACAGCTTGCAGAAATCGTTACTGTCATAGACCGCTCTCCCGTTCTGATGATCAGCGATATCCCGGATTTTGCTAAAAGCGGCGGCACCATTGGTTTTGTCACGCTAGGGAACGTTATTCGTTTTGATGTGAACTTGATCAAGGCGCGCGCCAGTGGCATCAGCATCAGCTCCAAGTTGCTGGAACTCGCCAACCAGGTGGTGAGGTAAGCATGCTACACATCGTGAATATGTCCATCAAAAACAAGCTCACACTGGTGATCATGACGAGCACCCTGCTGGGCGTAGTGCTGATCAGTAGCATCTTCGTATACCAGCGCTATGTCTCGTTCAAAACACAAATGAGCAGCGAGTTTACCACCATCGCCAAGATTATATCCGACCGTAGCAATGCGGCCGTGATTTTCGAAGACCAAAACTCTCTGAGCGAAACCCTGGCCAGTCTTTCTTTACACGATCAGGTAAAACTGGCTTGTATCTACAACCTGGATAACATGTTGCTGGCTAACTACACCCGCGATAGCAGAAAGTATGTTTGCCCTACCCAACCTGGCAAAAATGGCCAGGCCTTCAGCCGCTCTCACTTTCATGTGGGCGAACCAATTCTGGTGGGTGGCGAAACCCACGGCAAGGTGTATATTCGCGCCTGCACCAAGCAACTCGACAAGGAAATACGCGCCAGTATTATTTCTTCCGCCACCCTGTCTACCATCGTGATTCTCGGCGCCTTACTTTTCGCCCGCTATGTACAGCGCTTTATTTCGGACCCGCTCATCGAGCTCCAGGGCATTGCACGCAAAGTCACCATCGAGCACGATTTTTCGCCCCGCGCCGACAAGAAACATGACGATGAAATAGGCGAATTGGTCGACGCTTTCAACACCATGCTCGAAACCATTGCCCAGCAAAACATTGTGATCGCAGAGCACACCGAGAACCTGGAGAAAAAAGTAGAAGCCCGCACTGCCGAGCTCGAAATGGCCAATCGCGAACTCGAAGCCTTCTCCTACTCGGTCTCTCACGACCTCAAAGCTCCTTTACGTAAAATTGATGGCTTCAGTCGGGCTCTCGAAGAAGATTATGCCCATAGGCTGGACGAAGACGCACAGCAATATCTTGCTCGCCTGCGCAGCAATAGCCAGAAAATGTCCCAGCTGATCACTAGTCTGCTGCATTTGTCACGCGTGACACGCAAGGAAATAGACAAGAAACCGTTCAACCTCAGCGAGCTGGCTGAAAACATTATGCACTCGTTGGCAGAAAGCGAACCGCAACGCGCAACACGATTCAGCGTACAACCCGACCTTCATGCAGAGGGTGACCACAAACTGGTCGAAATATTGTTGGACAACCTGATTGGCAACGCCTGGAAGTACAGCCGCGACCAAGCTGAAACAATAATCGAAGTAGGCTGTATCAAAGGCGGCGCTAACCCTGTTTATTATGTTCACGACAATGGTTGCGGTTTCGACATGGAATATGTCGACCGCCTGTTTAAACCCTTTAGTCGACTGCATTCAAGCGATCAGTTTGAGGGTACTGGCATTGGTCTGGCCACAGCCGGACGCATTGTTAATCGACATCAGGGAAAAATCTGGGCGGAATCAGAACCAGGTAAGGGCACCACATTTTACTTTACGCTTTCGGAAGAAAAAAACGCAGAGATCGTCACACATGAAATTTGATACAAATCACAACAATAACAGCGCCGTTCACCGTTGTTTTTAAACATTTATCCTCTAGACTAAAACTAAAGTGCAAAAAAATCGTAACAGACACAAACTATAAACAAGAGCTATACAACAAGCCATATGAGTCAAGCGCAGTATCTTTCGACCCTAAATGAACGGGCCAATATCGCCCCCCAGAACCAATATAATGTTCTGATCGTGGATGACTCAGAGGACGATACATTCCTGTTACTACGTGAAATCAAACGCCACGGACTACGCGTCTCGCACCAACGTGTTGATAGTGATGAGACCCTACTCAAAGCTTTAAAAGATCGGGACTGGCACATAGTGATCAGCGATCACAACATGCCCTGCTATTCATCAACTGAAGCACTGGCCACCGTAAAGAATTTTGATCCCGACCTCCCCGTGATTATCGTATCGGGGGAGATTGGCGAAGAGGCCGCCGTACAGGCGATGAAAGAAGGCGCGCATGATTATGTCATGAAGGACAATCTGGCCCGCCTGATTCCGGCCATCGAAAGAGAAATTCGCGAGAGCGCCTCTCGGCATGCTAAACGCGCTGCAGAACAAAGCCTCGCGCATCTCGCCTACCACGATAATCTTACCGGTCTGGCCAATCGCAGCCAATTCGAGGAGCGACTCAGCAAAGCGATCGAACTGACCCGCTCACAAGATCGCGCCTACATTCTAATGTATCTCGATCTCGACCAGTTCAAGATCATCAATAATACCTGTGGTCACATTGCCGGCGACGAGCTGATTAGACAGCTTTCCGTATTGCTCTCACAACAAGTGCGGAATTCGGATTTGCTGGCACGTTTGGGCGGCGATGAATTTGCCATTCTGCTTGAATCCGGTGAGCAACAGCACGCGATGCAACTGTCCAAGCGTATTCGCGACGAAATTAAAGACTATCGTTTTATTTGGGATGGCCGCCCATTCTCGGTCACGATTAGCATTGGTATCGTGCCGGTCAGTAAAGTCAGTGAGTCCCCACAGGCGGTAATGAGTGCCGCCGATATTGCATGTTATGCCGCCAAAGAGCGCGGACGGGACAATGCCACCTGGTTTGCCGAAGGCGACAAGCAATTTGACCAACTGCGCAGCGAAATGCACTGGGCGACCAAGATCAAACAGGCTATCGAGGACGATTGTTTCTTTTTATGCAAGCAGGACATGCTCGATCTCGATAACGATGAACAGGGTGTGCAGTGCGAGTTTTTGGTACGCCTGCTGGATGAAGGCAAGAGCGTCCCCCCGGGGTTGTTTATTCCTGCTGCCGAACGCTACAACATGATGTCATCGATTGACCGTTGGGTAGTACGTAACGTGTTTAAGTATCTGGACGAAACCGGCCGGGGTCGCGAGGACAAAGGCATCTACTTTATTAACCTCTCCGGTAACTCCCTCAGCGATGGCGATTTCTTTAACGATATCCGGCACTACTTGAAAGAATACAAGATTCTTCCCGACCGTATCTGCTTTGAAATCACCGAAACGGCAGCCATAGCAAAACTCTCGGATGCTGTTGATTTTATTAGAGAATGTCGAGAAGAAGGCTTTAAGTTTGCTCTGGACGACTTTGGCGTTGGACTGAGCTCGTTTTCCTATCTCAAAACGATTCCGGTTGATTACCTCAAAATCGATGGTTCCTTTGTAAAGAATATGCTCCGGGAGCCTATCGATCAGGGCATCGTGAAAGCGTGTAACGAAATTGGTCACGCTGCGAGCCTCAAAACCATCGCTGAATTTGTCGAAGACGATGAAACCCTCCAATTGCTCAAAACCATGGGAATAGACTATGCCCAAGGTTTTGGCATCGACGTACCCAAGCCTTTGTAAAATCAGCTTGTGCTAAACGCCGGAACTGCTATAACTATAATAAATAAGGAATTTTAGTGTTTCCGGCGACCCAATCACCACCCTACCGTAACAATAAGTCGTCGGCGCTCACCACTGGAAGCACAACCGTCACTAACGATAAGTAGAAAGATCGGGGCTTTTCTATGCTCACACATCGCACTCTTCTCCTCTCGCTCATGCTCAACGGCGTGGCCGGTGCGGCTTTAGCCGAAAATCCATTTGAAAGCGCCGAACTCTGGGGAATGTCACCTGAAGAGCTGGGCAAAATACGCTTAACCAGCATCGCCACGGGCACACAAACGCCAATTGACAAGGCCGCTGCCGTTGCCACGGTAATCACCAAAGAAGACATCAAAGCCATGGGAGCAACTGATCTGGATCAGGTGCTTGAGACTGTTCCTGGCTTGCACGTTACACGCGGAGCTGAAGGATTCTTTCCCAAATACATCATTCGCGGTATTACCTCGACATCAAATCCGCAGGCACTGGTATTAATAAACGGCACACCGGTTACAAGTCTGGTATACGGAAACCGAGGAAATGCCTGGGGCGGCATGCCGATCAAAAACATCGAGCGCATTGATGTTATTCGAGGGCCTGGCTCTGCCCTGTACGGAGCCGATGCATTCTCTGGCGTGATCAATATCACCACCAAGCGCAGCAGAGACATAGACGGCACAGTCGTTGGCGGACGTGCAGGCAGCTTTGATACTTATGGCGCCTGGCTTGAGCATAGCCAATCATTTGGTGAAGCTGACCTTGGGCTGACTCTCGAATATCAAACAACCAACGGCCATAAAGAAGTGGTAGATCGCGACATTCAATCTTCTCTGGATGACGCTTTTGGTACCAACGCATCTTTGGCGCCCGGAAGCATGAACAACGGGCTGGACTCACTGGAATTTTGGCTCACTCTGGACACCGAACGAAACATTTTCAATGTTGGCTATCAAGGACGCTATAACGGCGAAACCGGTCCGGGTATTGCCTCCGCTCTCGACCCCAATGGTGAGTACGGTAGTGATCGCTTCAATTTTGACTGGACGCACAAACGCAAAGATCTGGTAGAGGATCTGGAAACAGACCTCAAACTTTCTTACTACTATTTGACACAGCGCGTCGAAGAGGATTTTTACCTGTACCCCGCGGGCACCAACCTGTTCGGGAATGTCTTTCCCGACGGTGTTATCGGTAACCCCGGTTATAAAGAAAACACCGCCCGCATAGACATACTTAATTCCTATACAGGTATCGATAAGCACATTGTTAAATTTGGCCTCGGAGCCGCATGGGCCGATGCCTTTGAAATCACAGAAGAGAAAAATTTCAATTCCGACTTGAGCCCCAAGCCTGGCAAAGAAGTGGTCGACGATCTGCCAGACGAGGTTTATCTGCCGGAGGAGGCACGACAAAGCCAATACCTCTATCTTCAGGACGAATGGCAAATTGAAGAAAACTGGCAGCTAACGTCAGGCCTTCGCTATGATCACTATTCCGACTTCGGCAGCACCGTGAATCCACGCCTGGCACTGATTTGGGCAACAACCAACAACCTGACGACCAAATTTCTGTACGGACAGGCTTTCAGAGCCCCTTCCCTTCAGGAAAGGCACGTTAAAAACAACCCCATCCTTCGCGGAAACGACGATCTGGATCCAGAAAAAATCGACACTTATGAACTTGGCTTTTACAACCAGCCGAGTACAGAGTGGCGCTACAGCATGAATTTCTTCTACTACCAGATTAACGATTACATCGAATTCGTACCGGTTGGTGGCGTATTGACTGAAGCTCAAAACGTTGGCAAACGAAAGGGTTACGGCGGCGAACTTGAGCTGCACTACACCACCGAAGACTTAACGGTGATTGCCAACTTCGCCCACCAGACATCAAAAGACAAGCGTACAGATGAAGATGCCGGTGAAGCTCCCAATAACCAGTTTTATATGCGCCACGAATGGAGCCTACCCAACGAATGGCACTTCGATTACCAATTTAACTGGGTAGGCAAACAAAAGAGAGTCGCGGGAGAC
>JBFHVM010000031.1:0-16832 GCA_041589495.1 Oleiphilaceae bacterium
CCCTGACTATGATCGCGGCCCAGGAAACACCAACAACGAGGAATACCATGACAATCAAGAGCGCCCTGCTGGTTGACGACTCCAAGGTAGCACGCTTTGCACTGAGCAAACTGCTGGAGAAAATCGACCTGCAAGTCAACATGGCTGGCTCTGCCGAAGAGGCTCTGGAATTTTTGCGCGATGGCGGAAAACCCGATGTCATCTTCATGGATCACCTCATGCCGGGCATGAATGGCGTCGAAGCGACCAAAGAGATCAAGATGAATCCGGGCACTAGCGACATCCCGATCATCATGTGTACATCCAAAAAGTCTGACGACTTTAACGAAGATGCCGTTAACTATGGCATTTACGATGTACTGACCAAACCTGCCGAAGCCCAGCGCGTCAGCGAGCTGATCGAGAAACTAGGCAACGATATTTCGAGCGGCACCCTCCCACAGCCAGCGATCTCCATTGCTCTGTCTGATCAGGAAGAGAACAAACTGTCGCAAATGTCTCAGGAAGAACTCCCGGCCGAACTCAAAGACGCACCGCAAGCACAGGCTCCTGCCGCGTCACTACCCAACGACATCATTGAGCAGGTAGCTCGCTCGGCAGTAAAAGCCAACGTCAACAGCCGCCTGCACGAGCTCTTATCCAGCCTGTTTGATGAGCAGTACGATCATGTAAAGCGCATTCTCAACGACGCCCGTGAAGACCAGCAAAGCCATCTCAAAGGCATCATGGATGACTATGCACAGCAGATTAATGAGAAAACCGAATCCATCAAAGAAGAAGTTGCCGCCGAGGTGAGCCTGTTTATCAGCAATCAGCTGGCAGAATTCAAACAGGAAATCATGAGCAAGCAGCAATCGGGCATCGGTGCTGATCAACTGGAAGAGCTGAAAGAGCATTTGGCAGAGGCGCAATCACGCGACACGGCATTCTGGCAGCAGTTGCAAGGCGAAGCGATTCAGCAAGCCCACGATGCCACTCGTGAAACCGCCGAAGATATTGCCGAACAAACCATCGAGCTGTTTTTGCTCAAGCACCAAAAAGAAACCAACAAGTTTTACGGTATCGCATTGGCTGTAAGTGTTGGCGTGTTCGCTATCGGAATTGCAGCGTTAGGAGGCCTTTTCTAGGACTTCGCCTCATGACAGGTTAAATTCCATGCACATGTGCGAGAGCAGCCAACTGCTCTCGCGTATCCACATCCCTCACACGCTCTCCAAAATCCAACAGCTCACTATTGAGTTGGCACAGAATCACCTTGGCCCCTACGTCGCCTTTTAATTGCAAAAGTTCATCAAAACAAAGCGCAGGCACGTAAGCTGGCACACCCGGACCACCATCCTTTTGGCGCGTCGCGATGGCCGCTTTTGGATTGAGCCGGGCACGTGTCAGCAATGCGTCGATATCTTCAGATCTTAATAGCGGCTGATCGGCCAGCAAAATCAGCACACCATCCAGAGCTTCACGCTGCGCCTGCTCTGCAATCCCTCGCAGACTTGCGGCCATACCCTCTTGCCAACCTGGCACTTCGAGTATTCTGGCTGTGCTCAGGTCCAGGGTTTCGACTATCGCCTGCGCATTAGCGCCAAGCGTCACCCAGGGCTGAGCCGTGTGCGCAGATGCCAGCTCAACAGCTCGCTGCAATAAGGCCTTGTCATTGAATAGCGCCAATTGTTTGATGCCATCGAAGCGCTGCGAAGCACCTGCAGCCAAAATAGCGATCGCCACCTTCATGAGCAAGACTCTCGTTTATGGCAGATTTCGGTCACCATACGAAACAAAATGCTGCTAGGTAATGCCCTGCGATGTGTGTAAAATGCGCACATTTTCACCACAGCCCGATTATCGTATGCAAGTTGAAACACCCCTGTTTTCCTATCCCAAGTACTGGGCCGAATGCTATGGTACTGCACCGTTTTTGCCCATGTCACGGCAAGAAATGGACGCGCTCGGCTGGGACAGCTGCGATATTATCATTGTTTGTGGTGACGCCTACGTCGACCATCCCAGCTTTGGCATGGCGGTTATCGGCCGCCTGCTTGAAGCCCAGGGCTTCAGGGTAGGCATTATTGCCCAGCCTGACTGGCACTCCAAAGATGCCTTTCAACAGTTAGGCAAACCCAATCTGTTTTTTGCCGTCTCGGCGGGCAACATGGATTCCATGATTAACCGCTACACGGCTGATCGCAAAATCCGTCACGACGACGCGTACACGCCCGACAACGTAGGTGGCAAACGACCAGACCGTGCGGTGACCGTATACAGCCAGCGCTGTCGCGAAGCCTATAAAGAAGTACCCATTGTGATCGGTGGTATTGAGGCCAGTCTGCGTCGTATCGGTCACTACGATTACTGGTCGGATAAAGTGCGCCGCTCGGTTTTGCTCGATTCAAAAGCTGACATTCTGCTCTACGGCAACGCAGAGCGGGCCATTGCCGAAGTCGCCCACCGCATCAGTCGCGGCGAACACCCCCGTGATATGCATAATATCCGTGGGACGGCCGTTATGGTGAAAGAATTGCCACAAGATTGGGTAATGAAGGACTCAAGCCGCGTCGACAAGCCCGGCAAAGTCGAGCCTCATATCAATCCCTATATTGATACCAGTGGTGGCGACAAGGCCGCCTGTGCAAGCAGCAAAGCTGCAGAAGCAGACGAAGACACTCAGGTGGTAAAAATACTGCCCATCAAAGGCAGAAACAAAGAATTTATCCTGCTGCCTTCATTTGAAAAGGTCAGTAAAGATCCTGTGCTTTACGCCCATACCTCGCGCGTATTGCACCTCGAAACCAACCCGGCCAATGCGCAGGTACTGGTGCAGCCGCACGGTGACCGTTATGTATGGGTCAACCCACCCCCCATCCCCTTGAGTACCGAAGAACTGGACAGCGTGTTTGAACATGCTTTTCAGCGGGTGCCACACCCTTCGTATGGGGATGCCAAAATCCCGGCCTATGAGATGATCCGTTTCTCGGTCAACATCATGCGCGGTTGTTTTGGCGGCTGTTCTTTCTGCTCGATTACCGAACACGAAGGCCGTGTGATTCAGAGCCGCTCCGAAGATTCGATTATTCGCGAGATCGAAGATATTCGAGATAAGACTCCCGGCTTCACCGGAATTATTTCGGATTTAGGTGGCCCGACGGCCAATATGTACCAGCTCAACTGTAAGTCAGAAGAGATTCACGCCCGCTGTCGTCGCCTGTCGTGTGTGTACCCCACCATCTGCAAAACCTTGGATACCGATCATTCGCCCACAACGAATCTTTACCGACGAGCCCGCGCCCTACCCGGCATCAAGCGCATCTTCGTTGCTTCCGGTTTGCGTTATGATTTGGCGGTTGAAGACCCTGAATATGTGAAGGAGCTGGTCACGCACCACGTGGGCGGCTATCTCAAAATTGCCCCGGAACACACCGAAACCGGCCCCCTGTCCAAAATGATGAAGCCGGGCATGGGCACGTATCACCGATTCAAAGAACTATTCGAAAAGTTCTCTGCCGAAGCAGGTAAAAAGCAGTATCTGATTCCTTACTTTATTGCCGCTCACCCGGGCACACGCGATGAAGACATGATGAATCTGGCGATTTGGCTCAAGGCCAATGGCTTCAGAGCCGATCAGGTGCAGAACTTTTACCCCTCCCCTATGGCCAGCGCGACGGCCATGTACCACAGTGAGCGGGACCCACTGCGCCGTATCGATTACAAGACCGACAAGGTCAGCATTCCCAAAGGCGAGCGACAACGTCGGCTGCACAAGGCCTTCTTGCGTTATCACGATCCCGATAACTGGCCACTGCTGCGCGAAGCGCTGAAAAACATGGGTAAGGCGCACCTCATTGGTTACGGTAAAAAGCACCTGATTCCACCGACGCAACCCAAGCAGGCGACGCGCGGCCCTAAAAAATCCAGCGCCACGGCCAAAATGCGCAAAGGTCGCTTTCATACCCAGCACACGGGATTACCGCCGCGCCGCAACAAATAGCCAGGTTTGTATTCACCGGGCCGAGCCTCTATAATCCCGCGCCCTGCAAGTCCTGCTGTTTTTTTATCCATATGACACCGGCATGACTTGCGGCGCGACCCTCGCGCCTTAAGCTTTCCAGTCGTAATCTGCCCATCCGAGGTCGTCATGTTTGAACTACACGCCAGTCGCCATTTCAGTATAAAGAACGACCTGCTGTCGGGTCTCACGGTAGCGCTGGCTCTGGTTCCCGAAGCGGTTGCCTTTGCCTTTGTGGCCGGCGTTGAACCCTTGGTAGGCCTCTATGCCGCCTTTCTGGTGGGCCTGATCACTGCAGCCATTGGTGGTCGCCCCGGCATGATTTCCGGTGCGACAGGCGCCCTCGCCGTGGTCATGGTCAGCCTGGTCGCCCAACATGGCGTGGAATACCTGTTTGCTACCGTTGTGCTGATGGGCTTTTTGCAGATACTCGCCGGCATTATGAAGCTGGGCAAGTTTATTCGTATGGTGCCTCACCCGGTGATGCTCGGCTTTGTAAATGGCCTGGCCATTGTGATCTTTTTGGCACAACTGGGGCAATTTGGCTCCGGCGGCCCGGAAGAAGGTTGGCTGAAAGGCACCTGGATGGAAGGCTCCATCGTCGATATCGCCTGGATGCAGGGTGAAGCCATGTACACCATGCTCGCCTTGGTCGCCATCACCATGGCAATCATTCACTACCTACCCAAACTCACGCGCGCTGTACCCTCTTCGTTAGCAGCCATAATTATTGTTTCATTGGCCGTCATCTTCCTCGATCTGGACACCCGCGTAGTGGGTGACGTGGCTTCGATTGCCGGCTCTTTCCCCAGTTTTTCGATCCCCTCAGTACCACTCAACTGGGAAACCTTGACGATCATTTTCCCCTATGCCGTTGTCTTGGCCACGATTGGTCTTATTGAATCTCTGCTAACTTTGAGCCTGATCGATGAAATTACGCAAACTCACGGTAAAGGCAATCAGGAATGTATTGGTCAGGGCGTTGCCAACACGGTCACCGGTTTCTTTGGCGGTATGGGTGGTTGCGCCATGATCGGTCAAAGTATGATTAACGTGAACAGCGGCGGGCGTGGCCGCCTCAGTGGCATCTCCGCAGCATTGTTTCTATTGTGCTTCATCCTGTTTGCTTCTTCATTGATCGAACAGATTCCGGTCGCCGCACTCGTGGGCGTAATGTTTATTGTCGTAATCGGCACCTTTGAATGGTCGAGTTTCAGGATTATTCGAAAAGTCCCCCGTGCCGATGCCTTTGTTCTGATTCTCGTTTCCGGTGTCACGGTAGTCACTGATCTCGCCGTGGCAGTAGTGGTGGGTGTTATCGTTTCGGCTTTGGTATTTGCTTGGGAACATGCCAAGCACGTGGTGGTTAAAAAACATGTGAACGAAGAAGGCTCGACCGTTTACGAAGTGGATGGCCCTCTATTCTTTGGTTCAACCTCCAGCTTTCTTGAGCAGTTTAAAGCCGAAGAAGATAACAGCGATGTGATTATCGACTTTCAACGCTCCCGCGTTTGTGACCATTCGGGTGTGGAAGCCATCGACACTTTAGCGGAACGTTATCTGGCGGCGAGAAAGCAACTTCACTTGCGACACCTTTCGCCCGAATGTCGAGTGCTTCTCAACAAGGCGGGCAACCTGGTCGAGGTCAACATGATGGAAGATCCTTCCTATCACGTGGCGTCTGATAAGCTTGACTAGACCGTGGTGACAATCACTGCTTTTCAAATAAAGCATGATTTTCAGTACAAAATGATGAATTTTTGAACTTTTTTATGCCTGAAACTTGAAATTCTGAGTTTGGTGTTACACTAAAAGTTACTTGTTTCCCGAATTGGAGATACTGCGAATGAGCAAGAAAGACAAGCTGGGCCTCGATAAAGTCGTCACGCGCATCAATAAGGAGTTTGAAAAAACCTCCAATCAATTTGAAAAGCTGGTTGGTGATGCCTTCAAACAACTCGACTCCCTGCAGTCTCAAATCCATGAGCCGATCAAAAAGATCATGGAAGACATGGACAAGATTCGCGACCGGGAAATTACCCGTTTCCAGTCTGAATTCGATAAGCGCATGAAAGAGTTCAGCGAACTGCAAACGCAATTGCTCGACAAGCTGGGCATGGAAAGCAAAAAACCCGCGGCCAAAGCAAAAACAACGGGCGCAACCCAGACAACACGTAAACCCGCTATCAAGAAACCAGCAGCCAAAAAAGCGCCCGCTCGCAAACCTGCCGCAACTAAAACCAAGGCACCAGCCAAGCCCAAGGCTGCCGCCAAGCCGAAAGCACCGACCAAGGCCAAAGCTACAAGCAAACCGAAATCTACAGCCAAACCAAAAGCGCCAAGTAAGCCAAAAGCCGTGGCAAAGCCCGCGACTAAATCAGCACCTGCGACCAAAACCAGCGAACTCACCAAGCTACCAGGAGTGGGTCCAGCCATGGCAAAACGCCTTAACGATGCAGGCATCACTTCGCTCAAGCAAGTAGCCCAGCCCAGCGACAGTGACAAAAAAGCCCTGGCGGCGTTTAATAAAATCAAAGGTTACGACGCCTGGCAAGGCAAGGCCGCCGAGCTTAACAAGTAACCGTCGCTGGCCTGATTGGGTGCGCTCATCGCAGCGCACCTCCACTCTTCCCTTCGGACTACTCCATCAATTGTTAAATCGCATTTCACTTCCTGTTTAAATTCCGTAACTTGAAACAGCAATTGCTTTACCAAGTGCGTATTCCTGTTACATTTTTATAACCAAGCTCCTTTACCAATTATTAATGCCTTGCTCTACACTCAACTTTATAACTGAAACGAATATTTAAATTGTTATTGGGAATGAGCTTGCCGAACACTCTTCTGAATTGGCCAAGGAAAGTAGCCGTTAGTCGACTTGGGGCGACCGCTGTACTGATGCTTCCTACCAGCTATTGTCTGGCGGTTGATCTATACAATGACGACTCTATTACGCTGCTCAAATTGCTGGGTACAGCACTCATGGCGGCGCTGTTCGGCACACTATGTTTTATTCTTGTGCGCCTCAATAAGCGCCTGCAAAAAAATCTTAGAGCTCACGAAGCTACCGAATTAATGATGTCCAAACTCAGTAGTGCAGTCACCAATAGCGGTGCGAGCATCCTGATCACCGACTCCAAGGGCTACATAGAATATGTAAATCAAAAGTTCTGTCGCATAACGGGGTATCTGCACCACGAAGTCATTGGCCAGTCCATTAAGATACTTGCACCTCGCGAAGCCCACAATGACGAGGAAGTGTGTATACTCGACGAGGCCTGTCTCAAAAGCAACTGGGAAGGTGAAGTACTCTGCTCGAAGAAAAACAACGCTGAGTTCTGGAACGCCATCACCGTTTCGGCAGTCTTTGACAAGAATAAAACTGTAACTAATTACGTGTTATCTGCTGTCGATATCACTGCCTTGAAACAAGCCAATCAGCAAATGGAAAACCTTGCCCTGTTCGATTCACTCACAGGGCTGGCAAACCGGCGACTATTTATCGATCGCCTGCACCAGAGTATTCTTAACGCCCGCCGCCACAATTCGGTTGCGGCGCTATTCTTCTTGGACCTTGATCAGTTTAAGCGTATCAATGACACACTGGGCCATCACGCCGGTGATGAGCTACTGCTAACGGTTGCCGAACGCCTTAAATCCTGCGTGCGCAAGCAAGACACTGTAGCACGCTTGGGTGGAGATGAATTTACCATCCTGCTCAACAATATTTCAGATACCGACAAGATCGCCAGCATTGCCAAGCAAATTCTCAAGGCACTCAAAGAACCTGTAAAACTGGGCAAGCACGAGGTGATCGTTTCGACCAGTATTGGGATCACTCTCGCCCCCACAGACAGCACCTGCAGCGAAACCTTAATGAAGAATGCCGACCTGGCACTTTACATGGCTAAAGAAAATGGACGTGATGGCTACTACTTCTTTACGGAAGACTTGAACATCCGGGCCAACAAACTGCTGCACATCGAAAACGAATTGCGAACCGCGATCCAGAACGGCGACTTTCACCTGCACTACCAACCACAAATCAATCTTAAGACCGGTGAAATTTCCAGCGTAGAAGCACTACTTCGATGGCGCCATCCGGAGAAAGGAGAAATCCCACCTTCGGAGTTCATTAGCATTGCAGAAGACACGGGCCTGATTGTACCGATAGGTGAATGGGTACTGCGTAACGCTTCCAAACAGATTAAACAGTTGCAGGACACCACCGGCAAAGAATTGCGTGTGGCCGTTAACCTGTCGCCGCGTCAGTTTAACGATCCCAAACTTGATAGCATCGTATCGGATGCACTTGAGCAATCGGGCTTACCTGCGCACAACCTCGAAATTGAGGTGACCGAGAGTATGCTCATGAACGACATCGACACGGTGATCGGTCAACTAAACAAGATCAAGTCGACCGGATCTACCATTACTATTGACGATTTCGGCTCTGGCTACTCATCGCTTAGCTATCTGAAAAGCCTCCCGGTAGATATTCTCAAGGTAGACCAGGAATTTGTTACCGATATCCCCGAAGATCTGAACGCCATGGAAATTGCCTCAGCCGTCATTGCCGTCGCTCACAAGCTCAACCTGAAGGTCATTGCAGAAGGCGTAGAAAACATCGATCAGCGTGATTTTCTCGTCATCAACAAGTGCGACTATGCTCAGGGTTACTTTTTCAGCAAGCCCTTATCCTTAGACGAACTGTCAGGCTTCTTTATTAAACACGCTCGCAAGTCTGCCTGACAAAAGCAACCAATCCTGGACATTGTGACAGGCTGTAAACTCTACAGTTGAATGTGATCCAGTGCCGCCCAAACTGATAGTTACCTCCTGTAACAAGCGCTTACCTCACGTATAATTCCCCTATCATTCAACAATAGGGAAAGCCACCATGCTGGCCATTTTGATTCATCTATGCGAAGCCGCAGTCGTCGCTTTAACGGCACTCTTGTTCGTACGACTGTTTCAACTCGATGCCCAAACCAATAAGCAAACACCTGCTGTTGAACACTCAGCAGATCCAGTCGAAGATCTGGTAGAACACATTACGCTGGACCGCTCACAGGAGCGAGCCTTTCGTTATGAGAACAAGATGTCTAGCCTAAAACTGGCGCAATCCTTCTCCGCCATGCAAATGATGGCTGTTAAACGGGATTTCGAGCGTCTGGATGGTGAAGATCTCGCCTGGCTGCGTCAGGCCATCGGCCTCTACCTAATTGGTGCCAGTGACTTTATTGGCAAGCAACATGAATGCGCCCTCAAGGGACGCAAAGAGATTATTCGCATGGTACTGCGTAGCCAATTGAAGCTGAACGCAAGCACCAGTCAGGAATACTTTGACGAAGCAGTGCATCGCCAGCCACTCAGTGACAGTGATCACCTGATTCGTGCAGGCGCCAAAGCGGCTCGCATGTGGCTACGAAATAAAAATGTTCCTGAGCAGTTATCGCTGAGCACTCAACTGAACGAATGGGGCGCATTTGCCTGATATAGCAATCAGGATCACCCCATATATAAATCCCAGTTGGTACCGAGGTCAATCAAATCATCGCGATACGATTGACTATTGGGTTCAAAGCGCACGCCCCTCACCGAGGGCTTGCTCCACTCGCCTTTTGGCCCGCGCTCCATCGAATCCAGATCTACGCTTCGTACCTGATACACCACCTGATCGTATACAACCTTGGTGCGATGCGTGAGCCCATAAACAAAGCGGCAATAGTCCAGCTTTAAACTGTACAGGTTTTTTTCGGTCTTGCTGATCTTCCTGATCAATACATCCCTGAGTCCGTCGGCGTATTGCATTGGCTACCTTTTTAGTTCTTATTGTGCGCTCAATCTTTCGCTCTCACGTACAGGCACCCCAAGTCACTACCTGGCAAGGAGACTATCTAATGGCCCGGCGCAATCTGTTCAGGGTTCGGTACTGATACAAAATTGAGAGAATTTTCACTTTTTTAACAGCGACTTAGCATAAATCAGCCGCCAGAAAGAAGTATAAAAACTTGCGTAAGAGCCATCAAGAATCAATTAAAGAAGTTTGCGTAATTCATCCGCGATAGTGAGAGAGGTCACATTGTGGTCAAGCACACGCGACAACTTACCCTCAGCATTGATGAGGTAATAGTATGCCGTATGGTCCACATTATAATGACCTTCTGCATCTTTCTCCGCTGCCATAAAATAGGTGCCATAGGCTTTGGCTAGCGCCTGGGTTTCGGCTAAGGTGCCACTGCGCCCAAGAATGTTGGGATGAAAAAAGCTGGCGTATTCTTCGATATGCTGGGGCGTATCACGCGCCGGATCCACGGTCACGAACAAGGCTCTGGCCTGTGACAGCTCTTCGTACTGATTGAGCGCATCTCTGATCGTCGCCAAGCCCAAGGGGCATACATCCGGGCAATGCGTGAAACCAAAATACAGCACATAGGGCTGACCTCGGAGACTGCGCATATCAAAACTCTGATCGCCATGACTCAATGTAAATTCACCGCCAGGTAAGTAAGCCGCCCTCACGTCCTCCGGCTCTTTCTCAGTCCCGAAGATAATCACACTAAGAGCCAATGCAATGACAAAGGCACCTGCAGCTGCCAAATAAATCTGTTTATTCATCTTATGCGGTTTTCCATCTTATCTTTGTCACGATGTGGTCGAGAACTCGGCCCGAGGATCCACAGCACGCGCTGCGACTTGCCATTGATCTGCGCGGTCATCTCCAACTGCCAGCGCATGCGGCTATTCACGCTGCAAATGGGGATCATTCCCTCCAATTGATATTCACCGGGCTGCGCCCCCTTGATAATACGCAAGGGATGCCAGCCCATATCCATATCGACCCCGGTGAACGCGGCACTTTGCCAGCCGATATGCTCAGCCCCCTGCAGAGATACTTGTAAAGTATGCATAGCAGGCAAGGTCTCAGGCTCAACCGCCAAATGCAAACTCTCTTTCTCTAATTGGGTATGACAGCGGGGATAACCTTCGACACAGTCCAATGACACGGCAGGATCGGCTTCGCTTTGATACCACTGCGGTAGGGTAATCAGCAGAACCAGCAATCCCAATATGAATAAGGTAACCAGGGTTCGCAGCGTTCAAGCCCCGCTTAACAAATCATCAGAGGCATTCACCCGTGTCGACTCAAAATGGCGTAAAGCCTGCTCAATGCGAATTAAATCCTCTTCTATCAAGAGTTTTTGTTGACGTGAAGCAAAGGTAAACTCGACACCATAATTAAAGCGACTGTGATGCTTTTCTTTGTAACGCATAATACCCTTCAACCTGGGCACCTGAATGACACTGTTTTCTTTGGCCAGCTCGAGGTCGAGTTCCACTCCATCGCCCACCTCGAAGATTTCATCGGTTTGGACACCCATGCCATAGTGACTAAAATCAAAAGGTACCACGGGAATCCACTCTTTTTTGAACAGAGATCGACGTACCATTACCTTCGATTCAAAGCGTAACCAGGCATAACGTTCGTTTCGACGTCGCTCATAACTCATTGCCACGCACCCATCCTAAGAGTATTGTTTAACTTTCGTCCTTGCACTGGCTTATTCTCGCATTAATTGAATTTTGTATGTGACACGCCGGCCCTCTACGCGCCCTTCATTCTGATAAGTATTGGTAACAGGTACCGAATTGAGCGCTCCCCCCATAGAAGGGATGGCGATTTGATCTACATCGCTTTTGAGGTATACCTCTTTTTCATCTTTAGCCAGCACATCAAAGAAGGGATAACCTCTTTCTTTGGCGATCTCGGCACTACGTTTTAAAACGAATTCATGAATACGGTCCCACGAAACCCGAGCACTTTCAGTATATTCAACGTAATAGGTGGTTTTATCGATCTGTAAATCCCGAAATCCTGCAACCCCTTCGTCCGCTGCTTTGTAGGTTGCCACGCAGGCCGATAGCAAAAACACTATCAAACACATCGCTGCCTTTATTGGTTTGTCCATTCGCGGGCCATCTTATAATTAATGTTAAATCCGAGAGTACGTATTTTACGGCACCATGCAAGCTCAGGGCACCCTCAGCCACGCGCAATCCGATAAAAATCACCCGCTTTTTGCATGTTTGAGCCATTACACGTCAGCGTGACAATGAAAATGGCCTCGTCAAAGGTAAAAAACCGATGGCGAGACGGTGTTGACGGCTAGCATCGATATACAAAAGCTGTCGGAAGAATAGGCAGCCACCCGATTGTGCTGCGCGATGAAAGACGATAAAAAAGCGGGGCAACATGCCCCGCAACACTCTGGGCCTAAATCTTAAAAATCCCCACGAAATTCACACAGATTGACTTCGAAGTGGGGATCATTCAACTCCTCGAGAATATTTCCATACTGCGAAGCTAAACGGCCTAGTGCGAGTAAATGGCGAAATAAACGCTCATCCAAATTCGCTCCTGCAAATCGCTCAAAATAGTGCTGCCCCAGCTCATCAAACTGGTGACGCGCAGCCCCGAAGGCACGCTCAAGCACGTTATTGCCTGCAAACCTGACATGCGATGCAAATTGCATGGTCACTCCCTCCATTGCGTATGCGTGTGAAGATGCTCTGCTCTGACATACTTTCAGAATACAAACCCTCCAGTTAGAACAGACACCCCTGGAGAAGACTCCAAATTAGAATCTTCTTCTAGATCTATTATTAGTCCAGCAACCTAACAAAAGATATGCATACGCACAAAAAAGACTGTTCCATTATTAGCCTGATATTGTAACTATTGTTTCTAATTTGGAGTTAAATGATAGATGAGTCGGAGGTCAGACCTCTGACACAGGCTTCAGACATCCGACTTCCAACATCAAACAGGCGTACTAAAAGCCGGTTGCGCCACCGCCTGCCGATACTCATCGCAGAGTTGAGGCACCAGTTCTTCTATAGCAGGTACCGCATGTATTCCAGATACGCCATGCCCTGCACTCCATAAGTCCTTCCAGGCATTGGCACCACCGAGATCCATATCAACATCTTGCTTGGCCACAAAGGTTTCGATATCAATACCCGCACGGGCCAGTGACGCTTTGAGATAATTGGCGTGCACGCCGGTAAAGGCCTTGGTGTAGAGAATATCGCGAATAGTCGATTCCACCAGCATTTGCTTGTACTTGGGGTCCACTTCGGCCTCTTGGGTGGCAATAAATCGGGTACCCATGTAGGCCATATCGGCACCGAGTACTTCGGCCGCGCGAATGCCGTATCCATCATTGATGGCACCGGCCAAAGCAAGCGGCCCATTCCAGAATTCGCGAATTTCACTAACCAAAGCGAAGGGATTGGTCGTGCCGCCATGTCCACCCGCACCGGCGCCCACCACAATAATGCCATCAACACCGGCATCGATGGCCTTCTTGGCATGCTCGGCATAAATCACGTCGTGAAACACGATCCCCCCCCAGCCATGCACGTCCCTGACGATCTTCGCCGGATTCCCCTGACTGGTGATAACAAAGGGCACTTCATGCTTGCGCAGCAAGGCCTGATCATCAGCCAAGCGGGAATTGGAGGGATGCACCACCTGATTCACCCCAAAGGGTGCGACCGGCTTGAGGGGATGTTCTTTGGCATAGGCATTCAGGCATTCTTTGATCTCATACAACCATTGATCAAGCAATGCCTGCGGGCGTGTGTTCAATGCCGGAAACGTCCCCACAATACCTTGCTGACAGGCACTGATGACCAGCTTGGGGCTGGATACCAGAAACATGGGCGCACAAATGACCGGCAAACTTAAACGGTTTTGGAATATCTGCGGTAAAGCCATTTTGTATCCCTCCGTTTAGCGGCGACGGGGCAAGGTGCCCATGGTCTTGGCGATAATACCCAGCATCATTTCGTCACTGCCACCAGCAATGGAAAGAATACGCGTGTCCCGGTAGGCACGGGCCACGGGGTTATCCCACATAAAACCCATACCGCCCCAATACTGCAAACAAGCGTCGGTCAGCTCCCGCCATAAACGGCCAGTTTTGAGTTTGGCCATGGAGGCGAGGCGTGTGGCGTCTTCACCGGCGCAATGCAGCCGGCAGGCTTCCCAAGTAAGCGCTCGCAGACATTCTACCTCGGTCTGCAATTCTGCGAGGCGAAAATGAACCACTTGATTATCAAGCACCGGCTGGCCAAAGGTATGTCGCTCACGCGTCCATTCAATCGTGTCTGCAATCAAGCGCTCCATGCCTTTTAAGGCTGAAGCTGCGGCATACATGCGCTCTTCCTGGAACTGCATCATTTGCATATTAAAGCCGCGATTCTCTTCGCCAATGCGGAAACGCTTGGGCACGCGCACATCATCAAAAAAGATTTGCCCGGTATCACTAGCCCGCATACCGAGCTTGTCTAGGGGTTTAGAGACTGTAATACCTGGTGTACTTAGCGGCACAATGATCAGCGACTTGTTGGCATGCACCGCACCCTCGCCGGTATTGGCCAGCAAACACACCCAGTCACCCTGTGTGGCATTAGTGATCCACATTTTGCTGCCGTTAATCACATAGTCATCGCCATCCGACCGCGCTGTAGTCTTCAGACCTGCCACATCAGAACCTGCACCGGGCTCACTCACCCCAATACAAGCCACCTGCTCACCGGCAATGGCGGGGGCCAAAAATTCACGCTGCAGGGAGTCACTACCAAAGCGTGCCAGGGCGGGTGTTGCCATGTCGGTCTGTACGCCGATAGCCATCGGTAGAGAGCCGCCATAGGCATAGCCGATCTCTTCGGCGAAGGCAAGATTGTAGGAATAATCCAATGATTGCCCGCCTGCGGCCTCGGGCTTGTGGATACCCAAAAAACCAAGCTTGCCCATTTTACCGAATACTTCATGCAAAGGTGCTTTGCCTGCCTGCTCCCATTCTTCTACATAGGGGTCCATTTCTTGTTCGACAAAACTGCGCACGCTGGCGCGCAGGGCATCATGTTCGGGGGTAAACTGCATGGTAGGACTCATTTTTGATTAACAACACCAGCATGCTACCTGCGCACTGTACTAGCTCCCATCGTGAGTCGGGTCTAAAATATGGCCATTCGCGCCATTTATAATTATTTAACCATTTACAATAGATCTCTCGATGTTACGGCAAGTTCTTTTTTACGCCTGTGGTCAAAGCATGGGGCTTAGCTTGGGCCTAACTCAGGATGTGTTTGCCTTTGCTTCGCAACTGCAGGAAAAGCAATTCGGGCAAGGCTTTGAGCGTTTACTGATGACGCTGGATGGCCAGGCCGCCCAAGCATTTAGCGGCTGGGAGATACCCGCTGATTGCGCCTTGGACACCAACCTACATCCTGATCTGATTATTCTGCATAGCTTATGGGGAGAACTGGATGGGGTCTTGGCCGAACAGAGAACACTCTACCCAGCCTTGTGGCATTGGCACGAAAAGGGGATTCCGATCATGGCCGCCTCAACGACCACCTTTTTGTTGGCCGAGGCCGGATTGCTGGATGAACGCCTGTGTACCACCCACTGGCATCGACAGACGCAATTGAAAGAACGTTACCCCAAAGTCAATTTGCGCCCGGACCGTTTTATCACCGCAACGGGGGAAATCTACTGCTCCGCAGGCATGAATGCCGCTCTTGAGATTATGGTCTACCTGTTAAAACGTCTCGCCGACCCGGCCATCGGTGAAGCGGTAGAGAAAACCTTCTTAGTGGATTTTCGCAGTGCCTACCAGAGCGAACCCCTGCATATCGGCCAACACAGTTCTCATCGCGACGAAGCCATCTTAGCGATTCAGCAATGGCTCGATATGCACTTCAGCGAAAGCTTCACTCTCAATGATCTCGCGCAACGCAGCAATATGAGCCTGCGCACCTTTAAACGACGCTTTAAAGACGCCACCGGCGAAAGCCCGCTGCAGTACGTTCAAGAGTTACGCCTCGAACAGAGCCTCGAATTGCTCAAACACAGCAACCAGAACATCGCACAAATCGCCTGGCAAGTAGGCTATGAAGACCCCGGACACTTTAATCGTTTGTTTCAGCGACGGTTTGGAGAGAGCCCGGCGAAGTGGAGGCGGAATTGGCGGGAATGATTTGAGTCGGACGCTGGAAGTCGGACGTCGGACGCCTAACATCGAGCGTCCGAAATCCGACTACAACAAAACGCCTCAAACTGAGCTCCATCACACCATTTATCCGCCATTATCATCATCCTGAGCTTGATTCAGGATGACGGAGGATAGGCTTGGATTACTGAGGATAGGTCCGAATGACGAGGATTAGAATGGCACGAATAGCGTCTGACGTCCGACATCCGACTTCACAAAACTCCTCTGACAATAAACGCCACCGCTATCCCCAGATAATTCCCCACTGCATAACCAATAATTGCGGCTGCAAAGCCTGGGACCAACAATGCAGGATTACGAAGGGCTGCGACGACAACGGGAATGAAGGGTACCGACATAATGGCCGCAGCCGATGTGACCAGAAAGGTATCCACATCGATCTTGAATAGTCTGCACAATAGTGCGTGCAGCAATAAGCTACCCACCAGAATCGCCGCTATATAACTGAAGAGTGTCCAATCCAAACGCGTAAAAATAGTGGTATCCGTCATACTGCCCATGGTGAAACAAAACACGAGCACCAGGTACATGCCGAGATGAAAGCTACAGTGCAGTTTTCTCACATCCTTGACGAAAGAACACGCAAGGCCAAGAGTCGTTATTAGAATAATAATACCCGCTGAGCGCAAACTATCCGGTAGCAAGGTACTCAAGCCCAAGGCCACTGCCACAACGGCCACCGCCAGCAATACCGCTTTTAAACTTGCAAACCATTGCTCACGCTGCAACAAACGAACATAGGC
>JBFHVM010000032.1:0-16592 GCA_041589495.1 Oleiphilaceae bacterium
CACCTCGGCGCCGGCATTGGTGGTCATCACCAGTACCACATGACGGAAATCCGCTTTGCGGCCATTGTTATCAGTCAAGGTACCGTGATCCATTACCTGTAGAAGCAGATTGAACACTTCAGGGTGCGCTTTCTCAATTTCGTCGAGTAGTAAGACGCAATGGGGATTCTTATTGACCGCCTCGGTCAACAGGCCACCCTGGTCATACCCCACATAACCTGGAGGTGCGCCAATCAAACGACTCACAGTATGACGCTCCATGTATTCGGACATATCGAAGCGTACCAGCTCGATACCCAGCACCTTGGCCAGCTGCTTGGTCACCTCGGTTTTACCAACCCCTGTTGGACCAGCAAACAGGAATGCGCCATCAGGCTTCTCTGGCGACTTAAGACCCGCTCTCGACAATTTAATCGCCGTAGACAGTGATTCAATCGCCGCATCCTGACCAAAGACCACCATTTTCAGGTCGCGCTCGATATTGCGCAGCATGTCTTTGTCGGAAGTAGTAACATTACGCGGCGGAATGCGCGCGATCTTGGCCACCACATCTTCGATAGCATGCACACCAATCACTTTCTTGCGTTTGTTCTCGGTTTGCAAACGCTGACTGGCACCGGCTTCATCGATCACGTCAATGGCCTTGTCGGGCATATGACGATCCGTAATGTAGCGGTCAGCCAACTCAGCTGCGGCACGCAGGGCTTTATCGGTGTATTTCAACTCGTGATGCTGCTCAAACTGAGGCTTGAGCCCCTTAAGAATACGGAAGGTATCATCGACACTGGGCTCGTTCACATCAATCTTCTGGAAGCGACGCGCCAACGCACTGTCTTTTTCAAAAATACCACGAAACTCCGAGAAAGTCGTCGACCCAATGCAGCGCACCTCTCCCGAGCTCAGCAAAGGCTTGAGCAGGTTTGATGCGTCCATCACACCGCCAGATGCCGAACCGGCACCGATAATAGTATGAATTTCGTCAATAAAGAGAATCGCATGGTCGCGCTTTTTCAGCTCGGCCAACAAGGCTTTGAAACGTTTTTCGAAGTCGCCGCGATACTTGGTACCGGCCAGCAGAGCGCCCAGATCCAGCGAATACACCTCTGCATCAGCGATGATTTCGGGCACGTTGCCATCAACGATCTGCTTGGCAAGGCCTTCAGCAATGGCGGTTTTACCCACGCCGGCTTCACCCACCAGCAAGGGATTATTCTTGCGGCGGCGGGCCAGAATCTGCACGACGCGCTCCACTTCTTTCTCGCGCCCAATCAGCGGGTCGATACGCCCCAGTGAAGCGGCTTCGTTAAGGTTCGTGGCGTAATTTTCCAGCGGATTGCTTTGCGCGCTCTCCTCCAGCCCCTCTTCACTGGCTTCGGGCTCACTGTTCTGCTCTTCGCTATGCCCAGGCACCTTGGAAATGCCATGGGAGATGTAATTAACAATGTCGATACGCGCCACGTTCTGCTTTTTGAGCACGTAAACGGCCTGGCTTTCCTGCTCACTGAAAATAGCAACAAGCACGTTGGCGCCGGTCACTTCTTTCTTGCCGGATGACTGCACGTGGAATACTGCACGCTGCAGTACGCGCTGAAAACCCAATGTAGGTTGCGTTTCGCGCTCTTCGTCGCTCACCGGAATGAGCGGGGTAGTCGAATCTACGAATTCAGTGAGTTCCTGGCGCAATTCATTCAAATCAGTACCACATGCCCCCAAAACCTTTACTGCTGCTTCGTTGTCGAGCAAGGCCAGTAAAAGGTGCTCGACCGTCATGAACTCGTGCCGTTTTTCACGGGCGCTTTTAAACGCCTCGTTCAGTGTCAATTCCAGGTCTTTACTTAACATCTTTCACCCCAGACTTTTTCAATTCACTCTACCTTCTGCAGCTCACACAGCAATGGGTGCTGGCACTCCGCGGCATATTCATTCACCTGCGCCACCTTGGTTTCGGCGATATCCCGTGAGAACACTCCACATACTGCTTTGCCCTGCGTATGCACGGCCAGCATTACCTGTGTCGCTTTCTCCTCGTTCATCGCGAAAAAGGTAGTCAGTACTTCGACAACAAAATCCATTGGCGTGTAGTCGTCATTAATCATGACCACTTGATACATCGACGGCCGCTCGAGGGCTGGTTTTTCAGGAACAACTAACAGGCCGTCATCATGCTGTGGACTATCGTCCTCACTCTGATTCAATATTAGTAGACAATCTTCAACTTTACTCATGTCACGATACGAAAATTTACATTTTTACAATGGTGGGGCTTCACGTCTATTTTGCAATGCCTGAAGGGCAAGCTAAAAATACGATTTGGAATAAGCTTCATACAACATATTCTAAAGACGTTTAGAGACGCGTGCATACTAGCACGAACCCCTGCTTTAATCGTGCTCCAAGTGGCTTTTTTTAGCCAAAAGCCTTGACTACGAGGGGAGAATAATAAAAAGTACCGAGTTGATGTAGTGCACCCTCATTTTGCCAATAAAAATAAAACTTCGAGCCTGGGTTTAATGCAATAAAGTTATTAAACTCTGGCTAGACACGGGAGTCGATTATGCCTCAAGGTAAAGTCAAGTGGTTTAACAACGCCAAGGGTTATGGGTTCATTATCGAAGACGGTGGCACGGAAGATTTGTTTGCTCACTTCTCTTCGATCCAGATGGAAGGGTACAAAACCCTGAAAGCTGGCCAGCAGGTTACTTTTGAAAAGCAACCGAGCGGCAAGGGTATTCACGCTGTGAACATCTGCGCACTCGAAACTGCTGAATCCGGTGAACAAGCGCTGAGCAGTCTTGACGACGAAATTATATCGGTGGAAGAACAAGCACCGATGTCTCATCAGGAAGAGACTGCAGCGAGCACGCAAAAAGCAGGTAAAGTCGCCGCTTTTTAAGTCCTCGCCAAATAAAGAAGGGCTGAGGCAAGCTGGAGGTTAAGTAAGGGCCAGCAGCCGTTTCTCTTAGCTCCCTTCTGCCCATGCAATGGGCCAAGGTATTGCCTGCCCCAAACAAAATAATTCAAATTCAAACACGCTTTTTCAGATATACCCCTGTCCCTCCACATGTCTATTAAGTCACTGCTAAGCGACTAAGCATCCATTTGCGCGATTACTGCGCGACCAAATTCTGAAGCCTTAAGCAAATGTGCACCCGACATCAAACGCTCAAAATCATAAGTAACGGTTTTCGCCTTTATGGCAGCCGCCATGCCTTTCACGATGAGATCTGCCGCCTCGACCCACCCCATGTGCCGCAGCATCATCTCGGCCGACAAAATCAACGAGCCCGGATTGACCTTATCCTTTCCTGCATATTTAGGCGCAGTACCATGCGTTGCCTCAAACAGCGCAACACTGCCCCCCAAATTGGCCCCGGGAGCAATACCAATACCACCGACCATTGCCGCTAGGGCATCCGAGATGTAATCCCCATTAAGATTAAGTGTCGCGATCACACTGTACTCTTCGGGCCGCATCAAAATCTGCTGCAAAAATGCATCAGCAATGACATCCTTGATCACAATAGGTCTTCCGGTTTTGGGGTTAGAGAACTGCAACCAAGGGCCGCCATCAAGCAGCTCAGCCCCAAAGCGCTCGCGAGCCAACTCATAACCCCAATCTTTAAAGGCCCCCTCGGTATACTTCATGATGTTACCCTTGTGTACGAGCGTCACCGAGGGCAAATCGTTGTCGACCGCATACTGAATCGCTTTACGCACCAGCCGTTTGCTACCTTCCTCGGATACCGGCTTAACGCCAATCCCGCAACCCCTGGGAAAACGAATATTGGCGACGCCCATTTCCGCCTGCAAAAAGTGAATTAACTTATCGACTTCGGGACTGTCGGCAGGCCACTCAATGCCAGCATAGATGTCTTCGGAATTTTCCCTGAAGATCACCATATCCGTGCGTTCAGGATGATTAACAGGACTGGGCACACCCTCAAACCAGCGTACGGGACGCTGACACACATACAGATCAAGCTCCTGCCGTAATGCTACGTTCAGCGAACGAATCCCCCCACCTACGGGCGTGGTGAGCGGCCCTTTGATCGCCACCGAGAAGTCCGCAATGGCATCCAGTGTCTCCTGCGGCAGCCACTGATCGCCGCCATACACCTGAACAGCCTTTTCACCTGCGTAGATTTCCATCCAGGCAATACCACGGCGCGCACCATAAGCCTTCTCAACAGCAGCATCCACCACCGCTAGCATGGGCGGTGTCACGTCCACACCAATGCCATCACCTTCGATATAGGGAATAACGGGATGATTGGGCACAGACAGCGACAAGTCTGCGTTTACTTTGATTTTTTGCCCATCTGTGGGAACCTGGATCTTCTGATAACTCATCACACCCCTCCTCGCCGTCTTTAGTATAAATATAGACGCCCCACATGAGCGCGCTGGAATAATCACCCCAGATCAACGAATAATGCTAAAGTAAGGCTTTGCTCTAAGATAAACGCGACAGATTGCAGTGAGCCGACTCGTATTATTCAATAAACCCTTTCAGGTTTTATCCCAGTTTACCGACAGCGAACAGCGCTCCACGCTCGCAGATTACCTGCAAACCAGAGAGGTCTATCCCGCTGGGCGGCTTGATTACGATTCCGAAGGTTTATTACTGCTGACCGATGACGGCGCTCTACAGGCGCGTATTACCGAGCCACGCTTCAAATTGCCGAAGAGCTACTGGGTGCAGGTTGAAGGACAAATAACCAAAGATGCCTGCACACAACTCTGCAAGGGCGTCACGCTAAAAGACGGCCCTACCAAACCGGCCCGGGCAAATATTATTGCAGCCCCAGAGGTATGGGAGCGGGATCCCCCCATACGCGCGCGAAAACACATCACCACCAGCTGGCTTAACCTAACCATTACCGAGGGTCGCAACCGCCAGGTACGCCGTATGACGGCGGCTGTGGGTTTTCCCACCTTGCGCCTGATTCGGCATCAAATTGGTAACTGGTCGCTGGATAATCTGGCACCCGGCAGCTATCGTGAAATACAGGTACACCTGCCGGGCAACGTCACGCGCCGACACCCCCGGCCACAACGCAAGGGAAGATCATGATTTGGACACCGCATGCCACCGTTGCCACAATTGTGGAGCAAAATCAGCGCTTTTTGCTGGTTGAAGAGATGAGCCATCAGCGTCGGGTATTCAACCAGCCTGCTGGGCATGTCGATGAAAACGAATCCATATTTGATGCGGCCATCCGCGAAACACTGGAAGAAACCGGCTGGCAGGTGAGCCTGCAGGGTTTTATCGGCACCTACATTTATCAGGCACCCGAAAACGGCGTCACCTATTACCGTTTCTGCTTCGCCGCCAAGGCCGAAAAACGCATTACCGACCAGCTGGACCAGGACATACTTGCGGCACACTGGATGGACATGAAACAGATCCAGGCGCTCGGCGAGCAATTACGCAGCCCCCTCGTATTAAAGTGCATTGAAGATTATCAGCAACGAGATCCCCTGCCTCTGGAGTGGATTTACGAGCACCCACTCCCTTCAGCAAACGCCAAACAAAGCGCTGCTGGCTGAAAATCCTTCGCATACGCGTTAAAATGCCGCGCCCGGAAACCAAGTGAGCGAAAGCGCAGCATGAAATCCCCTTCTCAAACCCGTGTCATCGTCGGAATGTCCGGCGGTGTCGACTCCTCAGTCTCGGCGCTGTTACTCAAACAACAGGGCTATCAGGTCGAAGGCCTGTTTATGAAGAACTGGGATGAAGACGATGGCACGGAATACTGTACAGCCATTGCCGACCTGCAAGACGCGCAAAGCGTGTGCGATAAATTAGGCATTACGCTGCATCAGGCCAATTTTGCAGCCGAGTACTGGGACCGCGTGTTCGAACACTTCTTGCAGGAATATCGTGCAGGTCGCACGCCCAACCCTGACATCCTCTGCAACAAGGAGATCAAGTTCAAGGCCTTTCTCGACTATGCCCTGACCCTTGGTGCCGACTACATTGCCACGGGGCATTACGTGCGTCGCAGCGACGACAATGGCCATACTTATTTGCTAAAGGGTTTGGACAACAACAAAGACCAAAGCTACTTCTTACATGCCGTTGGCGAAGACAAACTGGCACGTACTCTCTTTCCTGTCGGCGAGCTGGAAAAGCCCCAAGTAAGAGCGCTGGCGGAACAGCATGACCTGATTACCCATGACAAAAAGGACAGCACCGGCATCTGCTTTATTGGCGAACGCAAGTTCAAGGATTTTCTGCAGCAGTATCTCCCCGCCCAACCCGGCGATATCGAGACCGAAACCGGCGATATCATCGGCAAACATCAGGGACTCATGTATCACACCATTGGCCAACGTCAGGGGCTTGGGATTGGCGGATTGAAAAACTACGATGAGTCTCCCTGGTATGTGGCAGCGAAAGATCTTTCACGCAACGTGCTCATTGTAGTTCAGGGCAAGCAACACCCCATGCTATTCAGCCAATCGCTGGAATGCGGACAATTAAACTGGATCAACGGCGAACCCAATGAAAACCAGCTGCAACTTTGTGCCAAGGTACGTTATCGACAGGGCGATCAGGACTGCCAGCTCGAAGCCATAGGCAAAGGCCGCTATCGCGTCACGTTCGATACGCCGCAACGTGCGGTGACACCGGGACAATCCGTGGTGTTCTATCGTGACGACATATGCCTGGGCGGCGGTATCATTGAACAAACAACAGGAATCGAGACGGCATGAACAAACAGGAAGAGCAGGTTATTGCACTAGCGGGCGTATTCCAGAGCTGCATGCTGGTCGATCAGATCGCCAAAACAGCGCAAGCCGATGTAGCACAACTCGAAACTGCCACCAACAGCCTTCTGATCACGGACCCACCTTCGACGCTCGACGTGTATGGCGGGTCAATCGGCAACTTGCGTACGGGTTTGACCATGCTGCAAGGTCTGCTCGGCCGACAGACGCCCGAGACGCAAATGAATCCGATCCGCTATGCCATGGCCGTGCTGCATCTCGAAGCCAAACTCAATAAAAATCCGGGCATGCTCAATACCATTGGGCAACGACTGGAACAGGCCAAGGCACAAGCCGAACACTTTGGCCCGGTGCATGAAAATGTGTTCGAGGGGCTGGCCAGTATTTATATGGATACCATCAGCACCTTTCGCCTTCGCATTCAAGTGAGCGGCAACCCTAATTTACTGCAAAATAGCCTCAACGCAGCCAAAATTAGAACCATGCTGTTTTCAGCCATTCGCTCTGCTGTGCTGTGGCGTCAGCTGGGCGGACGTCGCTGGCACTTTATTTTCAAAAAGCAGAGCCTGAGCAAGAGCGCGCAGCAACTGCTGCAATCAGCCTGACACGAACACGGCGTACAGTATTGAACTGGGCGCTCAGGCCATTCTGTAGTATGATTGCCGCCCATTTTTTGAGCACTGCTCGCGTTTACCAGTAACCGCCAATACAGAGAGCCTCCATGCAACTATCTTCCCTTACCGCTGTTTCCCCCATTGACGGACGTTATGGTTCCAAAACTTCCGAATTACGCGGCATCTTCAGCGAATTTGGCCTGATCAAATTTCGTGTTGAAGTGGAGATACGCTGGTTTCAAAAGCTGGCCAAACACCCAGAAATCACTGAACTGCCTGCTTTTTCCGATGCAGCCAATGCCTATCTGGATCGCATCGTAAGCGAATTCTCTATCGCCGATGCCGAGCGCGTAAAAGAGATCGAAGCGACTACCAATCATGACGTAAAGGCAGTGGAATACCTCATTAAAGAAAAACTCGAAGCAGTCAAAGACGAGCACCCCGAACTGGCCGCCGGCTCAGAGTTCGTACATTTTGCCTGCACCTCGGAAGACATTAACAATCTGTCGCATGGCCTGATGCTGAAAAATGGTCTGGAAGATAGCATTCTGCCTGCCATGCATGCGGTAATCGAGAAACTGCACCACCTGTCTCTGGATCTGGCCGAGCAAGCCATGCTCTCGCGTACGCACGGCCAAACTGCCTCCCCTACCACCATGGGCAAGGAACTGGCGAATGTTGTGGCACGTCTGCGCCGCCAGATTCAGGCCATCGGCGAAGTCGACATTCTGGGCAAAATCAACGGTGCCGTGGGTAACTACAATGCGCACTTATCGGCCTACCCCAACATTGACTGGCAGGCCAATGCCCAGGAATTTATCGAAGCCCTGGGACTGGAATACAACCCGTACACCACGCAAATCGAGCCGCACGATTACATCGCGGAACTTTACAATGCCATTGCCCGCTTCAATACGATTCTGATTGATCTGGATCGCGACGTATGGGCTTACATTTCACTGGGCTATTTCAAGCAGAAAACCGTTGCCGGAGAAGTGGGTTCATCCACCATGCCACATAAAGTAAACCCCATCGATTTTGAAAACTCCGAAGGCAATCTGGGACTCGCCAACGCTATTCTGGGTCATTTGGCAGAGAAGCTGCCCATCTCGCGCTGGCAGCGTGACCTGACCGACTCCACCGTATTACGTAACCTGGGAGTTGGCTTGGCGCATAGTTTAATTGGCTATCAAGCCACACTCAAAGGTCTGAACAAGCTGCAGATCAACCCGGAAAAACTCGCTCAGGATCTGGATCAAGCGTGGGAAATCATGGCCGAGCCTATTCAAACCGTGATGCGCCGCTACAACATCGAAAAGCCCTACGAAAAACTCAAGGAGCTGACCCGCGGCCAGGACATGAACCAGGCAACCATTCAAGCCTTTATTCAAACCCTCGACATGCCCGAAAGCGCCAAACAAGAACTCATGGCTCTGACACCAGCCACGTATATTGGTAATGCCGTTGCGCAAGCCAAGGCGCTGGACGACTAAGGGCCATGAACAGGCCAGCTCTCAGTGTTCTCGGCGGTCTCACCGCCGAGGAATTCCTGCGCGATTACTGGCAAAAAAAGCCGCTTCTCGTACGCAATGCATTCAACGAACCCACCTGCCCTCTCAGCCCTGAAGAACTGGCAGGCCTGGCGCTCGAAGAAGATGTTGAAGCACGTATTATTCAGGAAAAACATGCGGACGGCCCCTGGCATCTCTCCGCAGGCCCCTTCGACGAAGAGGATTTCCTGCAACTGCCCGCAACGCACTGGACTCTGCTGGTACAGCAGCTGGACGCCTGGGTACCTGAAGTTAACACCCTTAAACACTACTTTAACTTCATCCCCTACTGGCGCATTGATGACATCATGGCCTCCTACGCACCCCAAGGCGGCAGTGTGGGCCCCCACTTCGATTACTACGACGTGTTTCTGATTCAGGCTGAAGGTGAACGGGAGTGGCGAATCGGCCAACACTGCGCACCCGACACAGAACGCCAGGAGGGTACACCGCTCAACATTATTGCCAATTTCGAGGAACAGGAACGCCACGTATTGGCGCCTGGTGATATGCTGTATCTGCCGCCCAGGTTGGCACATTATGGCATAGCCCAAAATCGTTGCGTCACGCTTTCGGTTGGCTTTAGAGCCCCTTCACATCAGCAACTGCTCGAGGGCTTTATGGGGCACTTGCTCGACAAGGTTCCTGCAGATCGATTCTTTGAGGATGCCAATCGAAAAGCTGCCACCCATGCTGGCGAAATTGACGCCGAAAGCATCGTGAACATGGGTAAAATACTGCGAGAGTACCTGCATGATGACTTGCAAGTTGCCCGGTGGTTTGGCACCTTTGCAACCGAAGCTAAAAACCCTGCGATTTTAGTACCCGATGACAGCTTCGACGATGCCGGCCAATTGGCCAGCTCGCAGAGCGTACTGTTTGCCAATGAGGGCTCTCGCCTGGCCTGGCTGCGTACCCAACAAGGAATCTGCCTGTTTATCGACGGCGAACCCATGGATCTGGGTGAAACAGACTTACCCTGGATTCAGAGCTTGTGCGACCACGACAGTGTGGCGCTGACTGATATACCCAAGCTGAATGCCAGAACCGATGTACAAGACTTTCTCTTCGAATGCGTACAGCAAGGAAGCCTGCTGGTCGAGGAAGCAAGTTAGCATGCACCTACATGGCACTAATCAAAATCAGCCGTCTTGCATTGACGAGTCTGGATCAAGAACAGCGTGACGCACTCACGCGTCTCATTCGTAAACAGTGCGACACATTCGCCCAGGACATACAGGCCTGCCTCAATGCCAATACAGAAGAGAGCGACCTGAATACAGTCTTTCTGTTCACGACGCAGGGCCATATTATCGGCTTTTGTCTGGGCGCATTGAGCGAAAACAAAGCTCATCTGCGCCATTTGCTCATAGACCGCAACAATCAGTCAAAAGGACTGGGGCAGAACATGATGTATGGGATGTTCCGACAGCTCATGCAAAGCGGCATTGACCAGGTGCGGCTCAATAGTCAGCAAAGACAACTGGACTGGCTCGAGAAGCATGGCTTTATTCAGCTGGAACTTGCCGAGGCCAAAACGCCAAATCGCGACTTTGAACTGATCAATCCCAGCCTGCGCCATTACATGCAAAGCCGCCCCAAGGACGCGAGCGCCAGCCAGCATATGCGCCTTGGCCTCGACAACGAAACCCAGCGTTTTGATCGGGAAGAGTCCGCTCTTGCCCTGCACCGTAATATGCTACTGCAGGCGCGCCGTCGTATCTGGCTAATGGCCGACACATCACGCGACCCGGTAATAATGCAAAACGAAACCGCTCTAGCGATGATACAGCTGGTAAAACGAAACCCTCAGGCTGACATTCGCTTGCTACTGGCTGATGATCGGCAGGGGGCGGGCTACTACAACCCCACCATTCAGGCCATACAAAAGCTGAGCAGTTACTGTGAAATCCGTACACTACAAAAAACTGGTCAGCGTATGGCAGAGCTATATAACATCGTTGATTTTGATGGCTGCCTGCAACGTAAGAGCTATGATGACTGGCGCGGTCAGGCCAACTATAACAGCCGCCTGATGTGCAATCGCTTCAGTCAGGAGTTTGAACAGCTTTGGCAGTATGCCCGCCCGTCGATGGAATTAAGGCGACTGGCTCTGTAAACATCACTCCATTCAGATATAAAAAAAACCGGCAAAGCCGGGTTTGTTATTAGCTTAACAAAGCGCTTAGCCCTGTTGTGCCACCTTGAACTTCAGGCGGTAAGCGTGCAGCAGCGGCTCCGTGTAACCACTTGGCTGCTCTTTACCCTTAAAGATCAGGTCGGAAGCCGCCTGGAAGGCAATGCCGTCAAAGCTCGGTGCCATGTTGATGTAGTTAGGATCACCCGCGTTCTGGCCATCTACTACCGCAGCCATGCGCTTGAGGCTTTCTTCAACCTGCTCTTTGCTGCACACACCGTGCTCCAGCCAGTTGGCCACGTGCTGAGAGGAAATACGCAGTGTGGCGCGGTCTTCCATCAGACCCACGTTGTTGATATCGGGTACCTTGGAGCAACCTACACCCTGATCGATCCAGCGTACAACATAACCCAGAATGCCCTGACAATTGTTGTCGATTTCCTTCTGAATCTCTTCTGCACTCAAGCTGGAGGTATCCTCCCACAGAGGGATAGTCAGAATATCGTCAACGTTCGCGCGAGCACGCTTCTTCAGCTCGTCTTGTGTGGCGAACACATCTACCTTGTGATAGTGCAATGCGTGCAGCGCGGCAGCCGTTGGAGAAGGAACCCATGCCGTGTTGGCACCAGACTTGGGATGGCCAATTTTCTGCTCCATCATCATGCCCATCTCATCGGGAATGGGCCACATGCCTTTACCGATTTGCGCACGACCTTGCAGACCACATTCCAGTCCGATGTCAACGTTCCAGTCTTCGTAAGCGTTGATCCAGGTTTGCTGCTTCATCACAGTCTTAGGCACAAAGGCACCGGCCAGCATGGATGTGTGGATTTCGTCACCTGTACGATCCAGGAAGCCAGTGTTGATGAATACAACACGGTCTTTGGCTGCACGGATACACTCTTTGAGGTTAACCGTGGTACGACGCTCCTCGTCCATGATACCCATCTTCATGGTGAAGCGAGGCAGACCCAGAGCATCTTCAACACGACCGAACAGCTCGTTAGCAAAAGCCACTTCTTCAGGACCGTGCATCTTGGGCTTAACGATGTTCACCGAACCGGTAGTGGAGTTTTGGAATGGTGCGTTGCCTTTAATATCGTGAATGGCGATCAGGGTAGTGATCATGCCATCCATGATGCCTTCCGGAATTTCGTTACCGTCTTCGAGCAAAATCGCAGGATTGGTCATCAGGTGACCCACATTACGCACGAACAGCATGGAACGACCTTTCAGCGTGAAGCTTTCACCGTTAGGCGCAGTGTACTCGCGGTCAGGATTCATGCGACGGGTAAAGGTTTTGCCGCCTTTGCTTACCTGCTCTTCCAGGTCTCCCTTCATGAGACCCAACCAGTTGCCGTAAGTGGTGACTTTGTCTTCAGCGTCTACGGCTGCAACAGAGTCTTCGCAGTCCATGATGGTGGTCAGTGCCGCTTCCATCAGTACGTCTTTTACGCCAGCGGCGTCAGTTTGACCAATGGGGCTGTCAGCATCGATCTGAATCTCAAAACGTAAACCGTTGTTTTGCAGCAGTACACCTGTAGGCTGGGCGGCATCACCAGTGTAACCCGCCAACTTGTCGGCTTGCGCCAGACCCGTTTCAGAACCATCTTTTAGAGTGACTTTGAGTGCACCATCAACGATCGCGTAAGCGGTGCTTTCGGCGTGCGAACCATTGGCCAATGGAGCTGCTTCGTCGAGGAAAGCGCGGGCGTAAGCGATTACCTTATCACCACGGACCTTGTTGTAACCTTGCCCTTTTTCTGCACCGCCTTCTTCGGAGATCACGTTAGTACCGTACAGTGCATCGTACAAAGAACCCCAACGCGCATTCGCTGCGTTCAGGGCGAAACGGGCATTCATTACAGGAACTACCAGCTGAGGACCCGCCATCTGGCCGATTTCGGGCTCTACATTCGCAGTGCTTGCTGTAAAGTCTTCACCTTCGGGCACCAGGTAACCGATATCTTGCAAAAAGGCTTTGTACTCATCAAAGTTGTGAGGCTGACCCTTGCGCTCGGTGTGGTAGGCATCAATCTTGGCTTGCAGCTCGTCACGCTTGGCCAGCAGCTCTCGATTGCGCGGCGCCAGTTCATTGGCGATCTTGCCAAAAGAATCCCAAAAAGCAGTCTGGTCTACACCAGTACCGGGAATGGCTTTTTCGTTCACGAAATCGTACAGCTCTTTTGCGACTTGCAGGCCGCCAGCCTGAATACGTTCTGTCATGTGTATCAGCCTCAACGCTAAATGTGCTTAAAAAATCCCACCTTCCGGGTAGTTGAATCCAGTAGGGGGCAATGAGAAGGCGCAAGATTTTACATGAATTCGCGACAAAGCCCAAATTCTGCACAAAGCTATATGAAACCGGCATGAACCAAGTATTTGTTGCAAATCCAGCAATTGTGCTGGGCTCGGCTATACTCAGTTTGTCTATGTTTCTTTTTATTGGATACCAATAACCCGCAATGTCTGCCACAACCATCACTATTGCCATTTTCGGCGCCATTTGCCTTGCCATCGGTCTAATTTATTTTGCTCAGGCAAGAGAACGGGCGCGTGTAGAAAGGGTGCGCAAAATCAGTAGTCTTTCAGAGCGCTATCGGCGGCTGCAAAGCCTGATGAACGATTTGCCTCCGCAGTACCTGAGCAACGAACTGCGACTGCTAGTTGCCGAACGCAGCATCGAGACACTGCAAGAACTCATGCAATTAAAAAACGATAGCAATCTTTCCAGCCAGCTAAAAAGCGATCAGGAAATGCTCGCACAATTGCGCAGTAGTAATGTGAAGTTTCCACCCAAACAGGTCAGGGACGAGAACGAAGCGAAGAATGTGCGCAAGCTGTTGCAAACCCTGTTTAAGTTTGTGCAGCTACAAGCCAAGCGCGGCACCATACAAGTCGCGCATGCAAAACAGTACCTGGAACAGATCAACCTATACAATTGTCAATCAAAAGCAGACATGCTCGTCGCCGCAGCCGAACGCGCAAACAAAGCAGGTAAACCGCGCGTCGCCATTCATAACTACCACTCGGCTATTGCCGCTTACAAACCCGTGGCCAACAATCCTGCTGCAGCCAATGCGATAGAAGGGTTTAAACAACGAATCACCGCACTGGACGAAATTGCAGACGAACACAATCGACGCGTCAAAGAACAAGCGCAAGCTAAAATGGATGGCAACAAAGAATGGGACTCTTACTTACAGGAAGACGACACCTGGAAAAAGAAAAACCAGTACGACGATTAGACGCACTGGTTTTGGTTTTTTATGCTTCTATACTAGCGATCAGGCAAGCAACGCTTCGACGTCAGCCGCGATATCCTTCGGCTCGGTATTCGGTGCATAGCGCTTAAGTACCTTGCCCTCACCGTCTACCAGAAACTTGGTAAAATTCCATTTTATTTTTTCGGACCCCAAAAGACCCTTTGCTTCCTTTTTCAGGTACTCATAAAGAGGGTGCGTACCGGGGCCATTCACTTCGACTTTGGCAAACATGGGAAAGCTGACCCCATAATTGAGTGAGCAAAACTCAGCAATCTCATCATTACTGCCCGGATCCTGGCTCAAGAACTGATTACAGGGAAACCCGAGTATTTGAAAGCCTTGGTCTTTATGCTCCTCATAGAGCTTCTCGAGTCCTTTAAACTGTGGTGTAAAACCACATTTACTGGCGGTGTTAACGATGAGCAGCACTTTGCCCTTGTAATCGGATAAAGCGACTTCATTTCCCTTTATGTCAGTGACTGTATAGTCATAAATGCCGGCCAAGAGAAGCTCCTTATGGCGATCCCAAAAGATTTAATTGCTGTACCAATAACACCGTTAAAGACGGTCGAACAGCGACAGAGACGTTATCTGTGAGTAGGAAGAGTATGCCGCTTCCAGAGTAAACTGCTGTAATGAAAGCAAACTCACCGTCTCAGCATAATCGACCGCCTCCAGATTATTCAAGATCTCTTGCGTGAGTATTTCTACATCTTTTAACTGCTCTTCGGTGGTTTCTATCGTGTTCAGACGCGCACCTATCTGACTGCGCGCTTCAAGTATGGAGGTTTCGGCGTTGTCGAGGTTGGAGATTGTGCTGGCGAGCATTTGGTCAAATGCCTCCCTTCCGGCAGGCAGAGAATTGAAGCTTTCCAAACCATAGATAAACTTCTCAACCGTGGTCAACAGCCCCTGTTTAGGCGTGGACTCGACAAAAAAACTATCACCAGGCAATGGGGAACCCGTTATTTCAAACTGCACTCCGTTCGCAATAATCGGTTGATTGGGTGCGTAATTCACGTTGCTTAGCACCGGCCTTCCGGTACCACTCTCCGTAATATTAAAGGTATTCGCAGAGGTAAAGGTAATGGTCATGTCTTCAGGATAGAAAGCATCGTAGGCATCCTGATCAACCACCTGACCTACTGTAATCTGAGCAGGAGGGATAGCCTGATTAGTAGGATTAACTCGTGTAAAAAAGGTGTTATCGGCTGCAACAACATCCTGAAAAATGGCTTTACCATTTTCGGTCGAAGCAATGGTGACACTTGGTTCGATCTGAACGAAACGCCGCCCTTCGTCGCCCCGATACTCATAGGCGCCGGAAGCGTTCTTCTGGAAGGGTTCCGTACCTCCCTGAAAGCCACTGAAGACATGTTCACCGGAGGCATCCTGTGAATTCAACAAACCCGCCAGCTGTGATAAACGCTCTTCAACTTCTGCTGCGATATAGCCCAAGTCATCCTTGTTCAGTACACCGTTACCCGCGTTAACAGCCAGTTCACGAATACGCTGCACCACATCGTTGATGCTGCCAAGCAAGTCATCCTGCAATTTTAGCCGCCCATCAACCAAGTCGATATTACGCTGAAACTGGGCATTGAGCGCCAGCTCCTGGTTTAACTCAAGTATGCGTGTCGATGCCACCGGGTCATCGGCAGGCGTAAGAACTTTCTTGCCCGTAGAGAGCTGCAACTGGCTTTTCTGCGCCTGTTCGGTCACATCCTGAATCGCATCAAGACCACGACCATAAATCAATTGCGTGGAAATTCTCATAGCAAAACGCCTCTACCTGAAGGTATTGAGCAAAATATCAAACAGTTCTCGCGCTACCGAGACCACCTGTGCCGATGCATTGTAAGCGGCCTGAAACTGAATCAAGCGTCCAGCCTCCTCATCCAGATTCACGCCCGAAATAGCCTCGCGATTGGTGCGACTTTGTTCCAGCAGTGCCTCCGCCGAATCTGCATCCAAGCGAGCACGATTGGTCACCGTACCCACCTCTTCGACGATTTGGGAATATGCTTCACCATAACTGACAATATTGCCGTTAATAAAACCTTGCCCTTCCATTTTGGCGAGTGCCAGGGCATTGCGGTTATCGGAAATCCCCCCCGCATTAAAACCAATATCAAAGCGATCACCTGCCTGAGGTTCACCTTGAATGGAAAACTGAAAACCGATATAGCTGCTTTGTGAGATTGGGGCAATATCAAAGACAGTCGCCGCGTCTGACGTAAAACTTACGCCATTAGACATATTGACATCTATCGCACCGCCAACACTGACG
>JBFHVM010000033.1:0-16554 GCA_041589495.1 Oleiphilaceae bacterium
AGCAATCCGCGCGTGACCGATGCCGACAACGATCAAGTTGTGACAATTGGTGACTCGATATTTGCCCTGTCTGGCGAGCTTCAGGATTTCCTGGAAGGATACGCTGGTGAGACATTCCGCCGCTACACTATATCCGGCGCCGAAATTACTGGCGGCATTTATGCCACCGATATCGCCACGCAATTTGAAATTGCCAAGCGCGATAATCCAAACATTGAAACCGTTCTCATGGACGGTGCCGGCAATGATATTCTCATCCCGATTATTACCATGTTCGATTGGTACAATTGTAAAACAGAGTGGTATCAATGGTGGGGGCTGAGTTCTTCGTGCAAGAACCTGATCGACAACCTGTATATTGAAGTGGTAAATGTGCTGAACAACATCGACGCCAGCGGCGTAGATAACGTTGTTTTCTTGGGGTACTACTATCCAAAAAATGCATTGTTATGGCTGGATGACGTAGAAGAAGCCGTCGACTACGGCAACATGCGCCTGTCTCAAGCCTGTGCCAACTCAACGGCTAACTGTACGTTTGTTGACCCTCGCTCCACCATCAATGACGGCGACATTATTCTTGATGGTATTCACCCGGCAACCAGTGGTTCCCGAAAACTAGCGGATCTGGTTTGGCCGGTATTACAGCCATTACTTTGATTCGCACTGCCAAAGGTTTTGGCCTTAGTGTGGATGCGACCAACACACTTTTTGGTGGAACGCATCGCATACACTCTCAAGGCCACCTCTAAATGCGAGATAACCCATTTGGTACCAAATGGGTTATCTGTATTAACTCTGACTCTGCGCAAAAAATAACGATGAAAAAGTGGACACAGATTCTGGCAGCCCTTGCTATTGGGCTTGCAGCGGTACTGATTACTATCGCCCACAACTCCCTCAATATGAGCAATACAGGGGCCCCCACTGAGGCAATACCACCGCTTGCCCCCCATCAAAACAAAAGCGCCAGTGGCAACGAATTCTACCCTGATTCGGAGCTGAGCCCGCAGGACACCCCACACGATACCTTTGAAACCGAGCTGGTCACTAAGCTACAGACCTCTTACGGCGCGCGCATTCAGGAACTCAACATACAAGCGAGCTTAATCAAGGTAAAAGAGTTCGTGCTTAAACGCTATCCGCAGGATGGCGCAGAGCGTTTTGTTCGCATCATTCAAGCGGCTTTTCCTGAATATGCCGAATCGATTCTCAGCATCATTGCCCGGCTTGAAATCTACAATGAATGGCTTGTTAACAACCAGACCATGCTGGCTGAGCGCGCTAAGCGGGAGCAAAACGGGATCATTTGGGAAGTGCGTCGGGAACTGTTTGGCCAAGACGCGGAAATCATCTGGTCTGCAGAGCAAGCGGAAATGGCTCAAAAGCAAAGTGCCATGCACGCACTCATCCAGCAGCTGGATCAGTCCCACGATATCAGCATGGAAGAAAAGCTCTACCAGCTACAAACCGCGATTAATGAGAACTACGAAGGCAGCTTGCAGGAGCTTAGCCTGAGCGGCGGCATGATTTCCAAAGCATTTTTTCATCTCACATCTGTTCAACAAGAGCTTGCACAGTTACCGACCGAACAGCGCCAGCAAAAAATAAACGGTATTCGACGCCAGCTGGGTTTGAATGATGAGCTGATCGCGCAACTTCAAACAAAAGATGAAGAGCGTAATCGACGCTGGGAGAATGGCTTGGCATACATGGCCGAGCGGGAAAAGATTGTAGCGATCACCAGCGAAGAGTTATTACCCGATGCCCTCGCAAAGCTGCGCGAGAAATATTTCAAACACGAAGCGATTACAATCGAAAGAGAAGAAGCCTCTGATTTTTGGCGCTTCAAACGACCAAGGGTTTACGGTATCAATTAGAGCAAAACAATCAATCAAAACAGCCGCATGGATGGGGCCAGCTGCTCCCCCCTGCCCCAGCAACTCCCACAGTCGCCACGCACGGTTTAAATACGGCCGCCATTATGCAGCGACTAGATCTTTTGATCCATATCGTGGGCTTGCACCTTAATATAGTCTTTGCCCGAACGATAATCGATCTTTCCCCCAAAGGTCACCGTGCGACCGTTGTAAGGGCAGGTATACACATCAAGCGAGGTGTTGGTATAGATCGCATAGACATTCCGCGAACCCGATCGCAAGGCGAGAACATCGACAAACTAACCTCTCCATTTGGGCTTATTGGCCAGGCCTTGCACCAACACCAGATCATATTGCTTGGCAAACGCTGAAGTGACGGTGGAGAGAAGTATCAGGGTGAGCACTACACGAAATGCGTGAATGAACTTTTTCATATTGTATCCTTTTGTTTTTGTTGTAATTAAAACAAAACGCTGCCAAATGTAGGCAAGCATGGGCAACATGATTAAACCTTCCCGCTTAATTGGTAATACCGACAAATATTGGATTAGATCTGAGATCCTACAGATTAACCTATCGCCGCCTTCAATGAACTAAACATGCGCAGCTGAGACTCATCCATCTCTGATTCAGACAAAGAAAGCACTGCCGATATCGGTAACTTCTTCAGTAAACGTTCTTCTACATGCACCAACAACGACAGCGTCAACATTGGGTGCCGCTGCGCCAATGCCTCCCAACAGTTCGCTCGGTGTTTGGCCGGCAGTGCACAGATAAACTCAGCGGCAAAAGCGGGCTCCAGATAAAGGGCAGAATCGGCAATATAGGCAGCCGGCAAACCAGCCGCGATACCCACAGATTGCTTTAGGCTAAGATGCGTTGTGATCCGCGCGGCGATTGGTGGCTCAATAAACTTTTGTGCGAGTGACTGCAGCAAAAAACGCGGGATGTATTTCATGGTTTGCGACATGGACTGAAACAAACCATCCATACCAGCCCTTTCACGCTGCAGTACTCGCTCCAAGTAGTCGGCAACCGCCTCTAGATCTCGTTCATCCAGTTCCCGCACCGACCTAGGTACAGGCAGTTGAGTCAGCGCTTCAATACCTTGTATGGTAAACGCATGCTTATCTGAATCTGCCATGGACCACCTACTGCAACCATTCAAAATAAATCAGCGGACCAAACGCCACCAACAGCAGGGTCGTCGACATTACCATGAGTGGCAACAACATGCGCTCGTGGCGGTAATAGAAGCTGTCGCCCTCCTGCAAAGCGAGCTCTACCTCTTTATCGCCCACCACTTGGCGTGTAAGCAAATGATTAAGCGAAACAGGGGGGCTGAGATAGCCCAGTTCAAAGGCCATAAGACAGGTCATCCAGAAGTGAACCGGGTGAATACCCTGCGCATACGCCACCGGCGCAATCGTACCCGTTACCAATATCAAGGCGCCGAAGGGGTCCATCACCATGCCGATCATCACCAGGAATAAGACCAAAAAGCCCATGGCCGCATAGACCGAACCAAAGGCCTCCGGAATTTCCAATACACCACCACCTCTTTCGATAATGCCGCCCACGGTGAACGAGCAGGCCATTAGCATCAATAAGGCGCCGATCTGTATTGAAGAGTTATCAACGGCTGTACCAAAGGCTCTTGCTACCGTAGGGCTGGCTCCAGCGACCTTGTTACGCTCATGGAAATCGCGACTGTAACGTCGCTCGAAGAAAATAATCAGTGTGACCAGTACCGGAAGTACAATGGGCGCAGAAAATTCATCGAGATAGGTATCCAGCACATAGGCATAGAACACGAGAACCGCGACAAGGATTCCAACATAGGGAGCCAATGGCTTGAGGAGCCTGAGCGACGGCGGCAAAGCCTCTCGCCAAGGCGCTGGGTTAAAGGGTTCCTTGCGCGTGATCATGGCAAAAATCGCAAACACCAGCATGCTAAGCAGAAAGACCTTGAAGCCCCAATGAAATAATTCGTCGGTGACCACTTCTTTGTTGAGAATAGCAATGCCCACCACCAACAGACAGGGCCGTAAAACCACTCCAGAGCCGGTCATGGCCGTGACCGCAAGAGACAACTGACGACGCGTACCCACACGGCGCATTTCCTGGTACACCACGGCACCCATCGCGATAATGATAATCCCTGAAGCACCGGTATATGCCGTGGGATAGGCCATCAACGCAATGGCTACGAACGCCAGCATCTCAGGTGGCAAACGCCAGGGTTTGAATACATCGAAAAGCTTGGCCCCGAGCAGCGTTTCCTTGAGCAACATACCCACCAGAATGTACAGACCGATCGCCAGATGCAGATTGGTCAGCTGGAATATCTGCGTAAAGTAAATGGCAATACCCGGAAAGTGCCCCTCGGTGACGAAAAAATGCCAGGCAGCAGCAAGCAGCATAAAGGTGTATATGGGAATGGTGAGCAAGGCATGCAAAGGTTTGTTACTCCCCTGCTCTAATTCTTCCTCAGGCGTGCACAGGTGATAGGCACTGATCAGCGTTAATACTGCGCAACCCAACATTAGAATGATAAGCAGTTCCGGGTTCGTCACCTCGGTACCCGAAGCATAAGAACCCTTATAAAAGGCATAACCTGAGATGCCCAGACTGGCGTGCGCCAATAATTGAGCACCGTGAGATACATAATGATCGAGACGCGAATGCACCGCGCGAAAGGCGATATGATTTCGCTGAGAGGACGCCACAATCGTCGCCAGCATGAGTAAAAGAATTAGCGTGGCACGCTGATACTCAATAGCAAACAGACTGATATCGGCGAAGGTGTGTTCGAGTGAGCGGAATACTTCTACAGCCGGCGTAAAATTCTGCCGATAGGTAGCCAGATCATCATGCTTTTTCTGACAGACCCTTACCTGACTAAGTAAGGAGGTGCGTGCAGATTCCCTCTCAAACTCCGATGCCAGCAAATCAAATGCGGCGTTTTCTTCTTCGTGTTCGAGCTCCAGTTCATCCAGTCGACGCTCAATATCGGGATTAGGATTACAGTCGGCCTTGGGTTCGTCACCACGCAACACAAAATAATCATCCCAAAGATAGACTCCCAACTTAAGCATTTGGGCATGAATGTTCTCACTGGTACCTGCGGTGATGGTGATTAACAGCAGACTGAGAATAGTTACTGCCAGCGAAATTTTGGTTATTTTCTTTACTGGCTTGGCAAACGAATCAGAAGACGGCGGTACAGTGTCCATTTCGTTCATACTTTCCCCGGATACTTTCGGGGCGCACCCCGATTATTGTTGTAACCCGGAGCATGCCAAAGTTTTACGCAACTTGCACCTACCTACCACGCAAACTCCGTGACTCACCCTATACTGCTTATAAAAACTGCGAGCGACTTTAACAAACATGACCCTTGATAAATTTCAGCGTATCCGACTTAAACGACTAACCATGGCAATGGGAACGTATGTTCTTGTCATCGTTTATGCTTATCTCATCAAATGGTCTGGCGTGGGAGACTTTACTCAGACTCAGGCTTACACGATGATCATTAGTGCCATCGCTGGAAATGTGTTTTTTGTTATGATGATTTTGAGTGGTCTGAATCGTCAGCTACCAGACCCCTCCATGACGCAACTGCAAATACTGTTTTCTGCGGCTTGGGGTATGATCGCTCTGCTCGCACTTCCCGACTCACGTACGCTGGTACTTCTGCTTTACATTCCGTCTTTTTTGTTTGGTGCCCTCATCCTAAAACGTGCAGCCTACTTGCGCCTCGCCGCAATGATTTCGCTGTTACTTGCAAGCTTGCAGGTCTACGAATACCACTACGTCAGACCCGAGATGAATATTGCTTACGAAATGCTGATTTGGGCCTGTTTTACCATCTTGCTCATATGGTGCGCATTGTTTGGCAGTTTTCTTGCGAGAGCACGCTTTCTGGTGCGTCGACAGAACATTGCATTGCAACAGAACCGTGACAAACTCGCCAAAATGACCGAAGAGTTGCAGCTTGCCGCTTATACCGATTCACTTACCGGGGCACTGAATCGCAGGGCATTTTACGAACAGATCGAGGCGCTTCTCATTTCTGAGCAACGGGGCAACCAGTCTCACGGGCTATTGCTGCTGGATGTGGATCATTTTAAAAAGCTCAATGATACGCAAGGTCACGCCGTTGGTGATGAGGTGTTGGTCATCATTGCGCAACGCATCAAAAACCAGCTACGCACTACAGACCTGCTCGTAAGATGGGGAGGCGAAGAGTTTCTCGTGCTTTTGCAGCAGGCAAACAAGTACCAAACACTCGAAGCCGCCGAGCGCATACGCTTGGCATGCGCAAAAGTTATCAGTCTGAAAAACGATGATGAGATCGTAAGCACCGTGAGTGTTGGCTGCACTTACAATGACGACTTCGCGAGAATAGACAATGCAATAAAAGCCGCCGACATCGCACTATACGAAGCGAAAAATAGCGGCCGCAATCAGGTCAAACTCGCCCCTTAGTACCATTGATATTGCGTCATCATTGCCCCCAAATACGCGCTGAGGGTATGATGGCTATCAATTCAATAAGGTCGTGCACATGCTGTGCTAATTCAGTTGAGAGAGCATATATTCAACGGCTAGCCCAATTTCCGCATCGCTAAGATGTGTTTTGCCTCCTTTTGCTGGCATCAGTCCAAAACCATTGATCGCATGCTCAACGAGCACCTCCGTGCCCTGCGCGGTTCGTTTTTGCCACATTTTTTGATTCCCTATAATGGGTGCCCCGTTTATTCCCTGAGCGTGACACACTTTACAATTGGCTTTGACAATCTCAGCGCCCGGATGGGCGCTGCCTTGTTTTAACTCCGGGTCAGATGAGCAGGCAGAGAGTGCCAGCAAGGTGCCCGCGATCATATACTGTTTATGCTTCATGAACATACCTCCCGCCTGCTGCTATGTTTAAGACCCCAGTGGGACGCGTATGACTACACCGCCCATTACTTCGCCGAGTTTGAAATCGGTTTTGGGACTGTCTTTATGGTCGTTATGGCAGGTCGTACAAGCATCCGACACCGCTACGTCAGGATACACCGCCGTAAAATAGGTCACGCCACCAAGCGTTTCCTTACCGTAAAAGTTCTCCCCCGGGTTCGCGGCGATATACTCCAGCCCCTCTTTTTCCATAGGCGTTTTGGGTGCATTCTGCTTGTTAATGGGCCACACTGATTGCAGCGAGTACGTAAAATCATCGGTCATCTCGGCGACGGCTTCGGCACCAGCCCGAAACATCTGAGCGGGGAGCAAGGTACCATTGGGTATATCCTCCCAGTGTTCATCGGGCTTCACGGCGCCAACGCCCGCAGGGCCAAGTCGTTTGACGACCAGCTTGGTGTAATTGGTTCGGTCAGCTTTCATCACGGCAAACAGTGAATCGGTATATTTCTCCGGTGCAATACCCACCTCCTCTGGTTCGTTACAGCCCGACAATAGTACTGACGCGCCGATTACGCTGGTGATAAGTGCTTTTTTCATGGTCTTACCTCTCTTGGGTGTTGTGAAACGACTTTATTATTCGCGTGCCCGCGCCCAATCCACTGATGGGATATGATTTTGTGGAGCACCCTTAAAGTTATTGCGAATGAGCTCGGGATCTGCCAACGCATCGATACTGAACTCGAGGCTATGGCATTGCATGCATACCGGCCTGATCATTTTTTCGTTAGGTCGTAGTACCGCATTCTGGTTATGCTCAACGCGAAAACTGGCTTGCTCTCCTACAGCGCGCTCATCTTCAATACGGGGCATATGACAGGTCGCGCATGATACCTCCACCCCGCTCTGCTGAGAGGCAAGCCCATGTGGTGAGTCCATAAAAGCTTGGCTATGCTCATCGGAATGACAGCCTAAACAGGCTTGCGTTGCGGCGAACGACGTGTCGAACTCGTGCGCTTTGTGGCAGGCATTACAGGTCATGGTGTTGTGGCTTGCACCATGGTCAAACTCAAGCCGAGCCGTTTCTGGTGTCATGGCTGAAAGCCCCTGTGCCAGTCGCATACCGTGCTTACCCGCGAGAAAACCTTTCGCCTCAGCCTGGTGACAGGTCTCACATTGGGCGACTCCCGGATTGTCTAACCAGTGGCCATCGTTATCGATATGGCATGCCGAACATTCGAGACCAGAGGCCCCGTGCGACGTCTCGTGCCATTGACGGCTTACCTCAGTATGCGCCTGCATTTTTTTCGTAAAATCAGTTCCAGAATCTGGCGCTGTCTCTCTTTCGTGCTTATCAAGGACTGCTTGTAATTTTGCTGCGAGATGGGTTTCGGGCTGATGTATCTCGTCCAGTGGTTTTAGCCACTCCCCACCAGCGTTCTCCACGAGAAACGTTTCGTAGAGCGCGCGGTTGTCATGATAGTTATGACAACCTGCACTGGCGCAGGAATCGAATGCGAGCCCGTCGTGAGAAGGACGTTCGGTAATCACATCCTCATGACAATGAAAGCAATAATCGTCAGGCAGCGTTACTCCCATTGCTCGCGTCTGCTCCTGCTGATGCTCCAAGTGGCAACTCACGCAGTAACGCGCATCGATGATTTCCAGCAAATCTGCATTACGCGGATCGGTAAATTTTTTACGTGGGTGCGAATCATGGGCCGCTTTTAATTCATCGCCATGACAGCTTACACAGGCATCCTGCAATATTTCTTTGCCACCGAAAGGACTCGTATGGCAACTTTCGCAGGCCAGTTCAATTTGAAAATGGCCATGACTGGCTTCACCTATCAAAAATTGTTTACGCTGTTCACCTGAAGTCAGAAACTGAACGAGCAGATAGGCCAACCCTGCGACACTCAGTAATAACCAGACAAGTCCCCATTTTTGAGCTGAAGTCATCGTCCCACCCTCAAAAGTAATACACACTGAGAACGTGCATGATGAGCAGTACCGGCAAGGGCCAAGTAATCAGGATATGGGCTTTGGTAAGCCCGGAGCGCCAGCGCTTTACCATTGCGGGTTTGAGTTTGTGAGAAACCGACAACAATAGAGCCGATAAGGCTCCTAGCGCCAAAACGAGCATAAAATCAACGAGTAACCAGCGATTGAGATTGACGCCCGTATGCAGCCCTGTATGCAACGCAAGTAAACCCAGGCAGAGCAAACCGATAACGACATGGGCCCCCCGCCACGCTGCAAATTGCCCCATCCACTGCCAGTTAAAGCGTTTCCGCAACGACATAAGCAGACCAATCAGACTCAAGCCAAGCAGAGAAAACCCGCTTACCTGTTTGTAAAAACCGTCGTTCCAGATGGACTCGTACCATGAACGGGTTTGGACCGAGTCAGCTACCTGCGCGGGGGGCAAAACAATAAAAACAAGCAGAAACAACAACGCCAATGCACCCGCCCCCAGGGCAAGGCGGTAGTCGCTCTCCTTGGGCAATTTCAATGGCTCTGCACTTTGCTTGGCCAACAAATCGGCCAACAGAGGCTGACACCCTCCACACACGGTTCCAGCGCGTGTTTGTGCTTGCAAGGCCACCATCGAATCACAGCCACCTTTAATTGCCGCACAGAGGCTTGCCTTACTTAATCGATTACATTGACAGACAAGTGTTTCGCCGTCCCACTGATTTACATTGTGTTCTGGCAGACGCAACCACAAGCGACCAGTCAACCGGAACCACAATAATTGCCAGGGCCAGACAATGTGTTGATTAACAAAAGCGTCTTGCAGGCGTTGCAACTCAGGCCACTCTCCCACGCCTGAAAAACCTATCAGCCTGCCCCGATGAACAACAATGCGACGAAACACCTTGCGTTTATTGCTTTTGAAATCAACACAAGATTGGAATGGCCGCCTCGGCAAGTTGACCACGTCTCCCATACTGCACACCGGCACATCGAGAACCTTAAGCCTCGAAACAGCATGAGAGCCCAAGTAGGCGCTTTGCTTAGCCATGCCAATAAAGTCGTCCGTTTTGGATATATCAGCCGCGCCGACGACAACGCGTCTTTGTGCCCAAAGGCCAATAAGATGACGCGCTAACACCGCGGCCTGTTCGTACCCCGGCCCGACCAAGCCATACGTTGCGCCACGGTGTTCGCAACATTCTCCAACGGCAAAGATGTTCGGGTCTGAAGTACGCAACATATCGTCGACCACGATGCCCTGTGACACTTTGATACCTGACTTTCGCGCAAGCTCAATATTGGGACGTATGCCCGTGCACAGTAAAACAGAGTCGCACTTAATCTCAGCACCATCCCGAGTGCGCACACCGCTAACACGGTTTTCGCCGTGAATTTGCCGCACTCCAGCATTGCAGATCAGATAGATACCCAGCTGCTTAAGACTGTCCTGTAAGGCCATGGCAGCAGACTCATGCAACAGCCGATTCATCAAATAAGGGCCTTGATGAATCAGGGTGACGTGGGTGTTGCTACGCAATAGGGCTTTCGCAGCCTCGATGCCAAGCAATCCGCCACCCACAACAACGATGTGGCGTGAGCGCGTTAGTCGCGCAAAAAGCTCTTCGGTATCACGCAAACTACGCAATCGATACACGCCCTCACAATCCACTCCAGGCACATTGGGTACGTGTGCACTTGAACCCGTTGCCAATATTAATTTATCAAAATCATGCACATACCCTTGTTCGTCAATGACTAATTTTTCTTTACGGTCAATGTGTCGGGCATTACCAGATATAAATTCAAAATTGGGGTGCTTTGTGGCTTGCGGCAATTCCAGGTCGATCGCGGAGCGTTTTATATCACCAGCCAACAGAGACGTTAACTTTATGCGGTCATAAGGCAGTACTGATTCGTCACCGATTACTCTGACACGGGCTTTGGGGTCCAAAGTGAGTATTTCCTGCGCAGCTCTTATCCCCACGGGTCCGGCCCCAACAATCAGATACTGCCACGCCTTATCAGCGGCTTTTTCCTGCGCTGGAAATACTTCGACGATCTGGGGTTCTGGTTTGAGTGCACTAGCGCACATTGTCCGCCTCCGGCTATTCTCAGCCACAAAAAAAGCGCTCACTACCACACTCCCTTTGCCTCAATAAGAGAGAATAATAGTGAGCGCCTTTGCTCGTTTTAGCAGGCATCATTGCCTACCATTCTTTATTACTCGGTGATTAAAACGATGCTCCTACCCAAAGCCAAAGCTTATCGGTATCCACTTTACCTGCACCAGCGTCCCCAGCGGAATATGCCGCGTATTTAATACCTGCGTTGTAGTAGTCAGCGAACTTGCGCTTGTACAGGAGGTCGATTTCAGAACCCAGATCATCCACCGATGCTGAAGATTCGTTTGCAGAGAAGTCGTGATAGGCTAGTAACCACGCGCCACCGGCAAGCTTTCCACCCACGGAGATATAGGTATCTTCTAGCCCTTGGTTTGGGGTACCCAAAAATTGATCGGCCCAACCATTAAACTTGTGCAGTGTCGCAAGAGGCGTTGCAAAGCCCTTGTTGCCATCATCCGAACCGAGCACTTCGTGACCCAGCTTCAGGGTTACACCGCTGATACCGATACCCCCTTCAACCAGCATATAGTCGGTATCAAATTCAGTCCCGGCACTTTCATTGCTCTGCGTGGCGTATTCCAACTGATAGAGAAAGGTTATGTCATCTGATTTGGTTTTACCGGCAAAGCGCAAGCCATAGGTATCTAACGCGTTGTCGGTGGCGTCTTCGTTCTCCAGTAAATACGCGTATGCAGACAGTTTACCCAAACTACTCGTAAACGCTGCATTGAGAAGATGATCGCGCGAATCAATATCTCCAGCCTCAGCAAAGATACGGTTGCGCTGGTCAATAAAGGAGTAACTGATCGCCAGATTGTCCAAACCGGTGTAAGACAGGCTCAAGGCATCAAATGTCTGCCGGTCCTGGCGCCAGCCCACGTGACCAACAAATCGGTGATTATCGAGTGTAATCACCTGCCGACCAGCCTTAACAGAGAGATCATCTGAACCAAAACTTAAATAGGCCTGATCCAATTCGGTATGATCAGGATCTGCGACCACAGAATACTGGGCTTTACCGTTTTGAGTACTGTTGAAGTCATCCACAGCTAACACACTGCGACTGTCCTCCATTTCGAGAGTCAGTTTGACGCCTTCATAAGCGCCTGTGGTGTAACCCAATCGTGTACGCAAAGTAGCCGCTTTCGCATCTTTAAGAGCATTATCCTGGTCCACCAATTCGACGCGCATACGAAAATCGCCATAAGCCTCGCCACCGGACAATGCTTCACCAAATGTCTCTGCTTCGGCATAAGCGCCTGGAATCTGGCTAAATGCGGCAATGGCCAAGCCTAACGCGGTGACTTTATTAACACTCATTTTTTAACTCCTCAAATACAAAAAAACGCCTGTTTCTCACACTGAAAACTGGCCCTTGGCCACAGCGGGAAAAACAGGCGTCGTTGCCTCAACTTGGGAACCACACTGTTCACAAGCTGTGTTGTTTAGAGCCTCTCACCATTGAAAGGCCCTGATAAAAATTAGGTTCAGTGGGATCAGGCAGAGCGCATTCGATTTACTCTAGCCTCGTTTACCTGATCCATGCTTGAAGCCCGTAATGTATCATTATGCAATAGTTCGAAGGTATCGATTACCTGCCTGGCGACAACGCCAAGACGTAGACCTTTATCCATTGCCTGTTTGCGCAACAGTGCATAGGCTTCTGCTTCGGCCATTTGACCCTGCGACATCAACAGCCCTTTTGCCCGGTCCAACAGTTTTCTGTCCGCCAATCGCGTGCGGGCATCTTCGAGCTCACCATACAGTTTTTGCTGTGCTTCAAAACGCGCACTAGCGATGGAGAAGAGCGTACGTAGACGCGCCGCATCGAAGTCACCTTGAATGAGCACACTAACATCGAGATTAATCAAACTTTTGATGCCTTCGGGACTCGCTTCACTAATAAACGTAATCACCGGGCAGCTTCTATTATGATGCAAGGACTGCAGCAAGCGCAGATCACTGTCATTCAGACGAGTCAGGCAGGCCACCAAGTAATCCGGTGACAGCACATCACACTGCCGTAATGCATCGATAGGCGAGCTAACACATACCAGATCGGTATCTGAAAGCTGTCCTCTTATCGAACACCTTACGGCTGCATGGTCATTCTCTGCTTCACTAAAAAAGAGCACTGTCTTCGGCATGCTGTTTTCCTCTTCAATAGTCATATAACGCCTTACTACAACTACGAGCATGATTTAATATCGTTGAGAGATAATCAGCATGTTCCGTGCCAAGCGTATAACTATTCTGTTTTTATATATTTTTCAGATAGTTATACGATATAAAATTGCCAAATGATTACTATAAGGGCGCCCCAATGCGAGGCACACTGGTGCATTAAGGAGGCAATATTTTTTTAGAATGCACAATGAGGAAACATTTACACCGGATAGGAAATCACGTAAGGGCGCTAAAAAAAGGCACAGTGATTAACGCAATTCCGCACTAATCACTGTCTGTTTACCGCCGGAATATCAGGAACTGCGTTCTCCGTTTGCGCAATCTTTGCCCAACACGGGGGGATGGGTGGAGATATTCCAAAGAAGTGGATTTGAACCAATTGCACAGAGCTCTAAAGACAACCGCGTTGCAATCTCCGCGGACCAACCTAACCCGCTCGTAAGCAGTGCGGTGTCCGTCATTGTAATTTACAATTTCAGCTGACCGGCAGCATCTAATCATTACTTAGCGTTGTCCTGTGTGACATGCCCGCGAAACATAACGCCAAGTTCAACGATGCTCCATATCGGGATTTAAACCTCCGCCAAATCGCCCTTGGTCTCCAGCCATACCTTACGATCCGAGGCGCGTTTTTTACCCAGCAACATATCCATGTTTTCAATCGTGGCCTGATGGTCGTCGATGGTCAGCTGCACCAAACGCCGGGTATCACGAGCCATAGTGGTTTCGCGCAATTGCATGGGATTCATTTCACCAAGGCCCTTAAAGCGCTGCACGTTGATCTTGCCCTTTTTCTTCTCGGCTTCAATGCGATCCAGCACGCCCTTGCGCTCTGCTTCGTCCAGCGCATAGTAGACCTCCTTACCCACATCGATGCGATACAAGGGGGGCATCGCGACGTAAATATGTCCGGCTTCTACCAGAGGTTTAAAATGCCTCACGAACAAGGCACACAGCAAGGTGGCGATATGTAAGCCATCCGAGTCGGCATCGGCAAGAATACAAATCTTGCCATAACGCAGCCCTTCCAGATTATCTGAACCGGGATCGACACCTATCGCAACGGCAATGTCGTGCACCTCCTGCGAGGCCAGAATTTCGGCCGAATCCACTTCCCAGGTGTTCAGAATCTTACCTCGCAACGGCATAATCGCCTGATATTCGCGATCTCGCGCCTGCTTCGCCGAGCCTCCTGCTGAGTCACCCTCCACCAAGAACAACTCAGACTTCATGGCATCACTACCGGAGCAGTCCGCCAGCTTACCGGGTAATGCCGGGCCACTGGTGACTTTTTTACGCGCAACCTTTTTGCTTGCCTTTAGGCGGCGCTGAGCATTGGATATACACAGTTCGGCCAGCTTCTCGGCTTCGTCGGTGTGCTGATTGAGCCACAGACTGAATGCATCTTTCACCACGCCAGAAATAAACGCAGCCGCTTCACGCGACGACAGGCGTTCTTTGGTTTGACCGGAGAACTGCGGATCCTGTAACTTGGCAGACAGCACAAAACAACTTTTGTCCCAGATGTCTTCCGGGCCTAGCTTGAGGCCTCTAGGCAGTAAATTTCGAAACTCACAAAATTCACGCATGGCTTCGAGACAGCCGGTACGGAAGCCATTGACGTGCGTACCACCCTGTGCCGTGGGAATAAGATTCACGTAGCTTTCCTGCGTGAGTTCCCCCCCCTCGGTGAGCCATTGAATAGCCCAGTCCACGGCCTCGGTATTGCCGGCCATAGAGCCGGTAAAAGGCGCTTCGGGACAGGTCTCGAGGCCATTTGTCGCAGCACTGAGATAATCCTTGAGACCATCTTCGTAAAACCATTCATCACGTTCTTTGGTTTTTTCGTTGACGAAAACAACTTGTAAGCCGGGGCATAAAACGGCCTTGGCGCGCAGCACATGGCGCAAGCGCGACACTGAAAAATTCGCAGAGTCGAAATATTTAGGGTCGGGCCAAAACTGTACCTTTGTGCCCGTGTTTCGCTTGCCTACACTGTCGATGATTTCAAGGTCATCGGTTTTATCGCCATGGGCAAAGGCAATGCGATAAAGATTACCATCGCGGCGGATAAGCACTTCGAGTTTGCTGGATAGTGCGTTAACAACCGAAACACCTACACCATGCAAACCGCCGGAAAAATTATAGTTATCGTTGGAAAACTTACCACCCGCATGCAAGCGACTCAGAATCAGCTCTACACCCGGTAAGCCTTCTTCGGAGTGGATATCAACGGGCATGCCACGGCCGTTATCGGTCACCGATAACGAATTATCTTCATGCAAGACGACTTCTATTTTACTCGCGTGCCCTGCCAGCGCCTCATCGACACTGTTATCGATGACTTCCTGAGCAAGATGGTTGGGTCGCGTGGTTTCGGTGTACATACCCGGGCGTTTTTTTACCGGGTCGAGACCACTCAGCACTTCAATAGAATCGGCCGTATATTGCTTATTGGCGTTTTTGTTGTCTGACATACACTTCCAAAGACGGGATCAATTGTGGTTCTGGCGGCACATGCAGGGGTGCCATATTGCGCGCTAGCTTAGCGAAATAAGTGGCCGCTGCCAAGATGCAACGACCACCATAAACTAACGAGGCAAGCGGCGAGGCGCTTGATACTGCCAAGCTGATTGAGCCTTGCCTGCCGGCGTTGAGGCTTCAAAGAGCGTTGCATTCACGAAGCGCTGGTAGGCAATTTCGAAGTCATAATTCTGAAGATTACGATCGGTTATGTGAATCAGCTCATTCTCATAAAGCAAGGGGTACGCGCCTTTCGCTTCACCAGAATCAAAAACGACGAAATCACCATCGTTGTCGGTACTTGCTTCGAGGTAATACTGACCAGGAGGCAAACCAGGTATCGAATAGGTATACTTGCCAACTTCCTTGCGCGCATTTACCGATACATACACATCAATGGCGGCTTCAGGCTCGGCGGCATCCACGTCTTCTTTGCGCAACAAATAAACGTAAAGCTCTCCAACGGTGTCATCTTCTGCAGTGGTTTGCGCGACAAAAACGCGAATGGTTACAGACTGTTCCGCACCACCGTCTATGCTATATCGAATGGTCATGTCGGCACTGCCGTTCTGGGGAGCCGTGCTTACGTTCGCCGAAACCAGATATTCACCCAGTCCATTGGCATCCACTGCACCGGGTTGAGCGGATACCTGCAGCCAATCAGACACTTCCTCAATCGCGGTAATGGTTACCGTACCAGAACCCGGATTACTCAGATACAGAATGCCGCTTGTGTTAGCGCCGTTAAAATTAAGCTGACGCGGAAACACGTTAAGACTGGTATCAATACTCTGCCCCAGTGAACCCAACGCTTTCGCAGCGTTGATCAGACCATTACCATAGAAGAGGCTGTTGCCCAAATCATCGCTCAATTCTCCTGCCTCAAGGGCTGCTCTGAAGGAATCGGCATTAAGCGAACTACGATATGCTTTCATCAGCGCTGCGACGCCAGCCAC
>JBFHVM010000034.1:0-16412 GCA_041589495.1 Oleiphilaceae bacterium
AGAGGGGGGATTGCGCTGTGCAGTAGTCCGATATCATTAGACACCCGACTTCAGACGTCCGACGTCCGACTCCAGACAACGAATAACCTAAACCTTATCCAAATTCTCCAAACACCATTCCGCTCGGGCAATAATCTCATCGCGTTCTTTTTCGTCTCGCTTATCCCAATTGCCAAACAACATGCCTATTCGTGGGTTCTTGCTGAGCGCTTCGCGATGTTTGGTCATAAAGCGCCAGTACAGGCTATTGAAAGGGCAGGCGTTTTCGCCGATGGTTTCTTTTACCTTGTAGTCGCAGTCGCTGCAGTAATCACTCATTTTGTTGATGTAATTGCCACTGGCAGAATAGGGCTTGGTGGCGATCCAGCCGCCATCGGCAAAGAGGCTCATGCCACGGGTGTTGGGTAGCTCCACCCATTCAATGGCATCGATGTAAATACCCAGATACCAGTCGTCTACCTGATCGGGGTCGAACTCGCAAAGTAAGCTGAAATTCCCGGTTACCATCAGGCGCTGAATATGATGGGCATAGGCGGTGTCGAGGGATTGTTTTATCGACTGTTGCAGGCAACGCATGTTAGTGTCGCCAGTCCAAAAGAAGTCGGGCAGGTCGCGCTGGGCTTCAAAGTGATTCTGTTTGCGGTAATGGGGCATGTTCACCCAATAAACCCCACGCACGTATTCGCGCCAGCCCAGAATCTGGCGAACGAAGCCCTCGATTTGTGCGAGGCCAATATCGTCATTGGCCTCATAGGCCTCGAGCGCTGTTTCGATCACCTGTTTGGGCGAGAGTATCTTGGCGTTAAGCGCAAATGACAGGCGCGAATGATAAAGGCTCCAGGCATGCGGACTGCGGCCGGTCATGGCATCCTGAAAGCGGCCAAAATTTTCCAGACAGTGCACACAAAAATAATCGAGTAGTGCTAAGGCCTCTTTGCGCGTACAGGGCCACACCAGCTGCTCACCCACCTCGCCAAAGTGCTTCACTTTGTGTTGCTCAAGTCGTTCCAGTACGGCTTGGGTTTTATGACCAAAACATAGTGGTTCGGGAATATCGTCGAGGTCGTTGGCTTTGAGTTTATTGCGATTGTCAGCATCGTAGTTCCACTTGTCGCCAAGAGGCTTGTCTCCGTCCATCAGCCAGCCGGTGCGTTTGCGCATCTTGCGATAGAAGCTTTCCATACGATTGTGCTGGCCGCCTTTAAAATGCTGATCCAGCTCTTCAAAGGACAGTAAAAAGTGCTCGGTATCGACTTCGTGTTTGGTGATGCCTTCCAGCTGAATATCCTGCAGCTGCGCGAGTAGGCGATATTCATCGGGGCGCTGGTAGGAAAAGGTTTGTACCGATAACTCGGTGCAGAGATGTTTGATCAGTGCATCGAGATCATTAAAGTCGGTGGTCTCTTCAAGCCGTAAATGCAATACCGTGTGCCCGGCCGAGGAGAGCGCCTCGGCAAACTGCTCCATGGCAATAAAAAACGCGCAGAGCTTTTGTACGTGGTGTTTTACATAAGCGGTTTCCTGATGCAGTTCGGCGATCAGGTACACCACCCCTTCGTCTTTTTCGCTATACCAGGAATGCGACGCGTTGAGTTGATCGCCGAGTATCAGGCGCAGGCTATGAAATTCGCCCTTAGGTAGAGAGACCGCAAGCGAAGAACCCATGCCTATTTAAGGTGCCGGCCGCCGTCGAGTGGCATGACGCGGCCAGTAATAAAGCGACTGGCCATGAGATAGTCCACCATCACTAACAATTCTTCAAAGCCACCCTCCCAGGGAAGCAGGGCTTTCTGTACCGCTTTTTTCTTGTACGCTTCATCATCGCCTTCGTTAAACTTGAGCAGGGCAGGAGCGATGGCATTTACCTTCACCTTCGGGGCCAGCTGTGCGGCAAAGCTTAGCGTAATGTTGTTCATGGCGGCTTTACTCGCGGCGTAGGCAATGTGCTTCTTGCTGCCTTTTTCGGCAACGTAGTCGCTAATGTGTACAATATCGGTCAGTTCATTGTATTCGTCTGAATGAGCCACCAGAGCGGGCGCCAACGCCATGTTTAGCTGATACGGCACATTCACATGCACACGCATCATCTTATCCATCAGGCGCGCAGGATCTTCGCCACTGCTTTCGGGTATCCAGTCGGAGGCGTTGTGAATGATGGCGCGCAGGTGGGTGACATCGTTGCGCAGGGTGTCGATAACCGCAGAAACCTGTTCCTGCTCATAAAAATCACATTCAATTAAGCGCACACCGCCTTCACGCAGCGCATCGAGCTCTTTACGATCGCTGCGAAAGGTGCCGATAACCGGTATATCGAGTGCCATAAAATGCTCCGCGAGTACCAGGCCGACGCGGCGGGCAACGCCTGTAATGAGTACCGGACTCTCCATCAGGCACGCGCCCCGCTACTTAAAAACTCGGAGCGGGTCTGCGCGTTGCTTTTGAAGGAACCGCCCAAGGCAGTCGTAGAGGTTTCGGAATTGGCATCCATAATGCCGCGCGATTTTACGCAGTAATGGGTGGCCTGAATGGATACTGCGACATTCTCGGTTTCGAGCAGGGTTTGCAGCGCCAACAGTATTTGCTGGGTCAAACGTTCCTGCACCTGCGGGCGTTGCGCAAAGAAGCGTACGATGCGGTTGATTTTGGACAAGCCAATGATCTTGTCCTCGGGAATATAGGCCACAGTGGCTGTACCGTCGATGGTCACAAAATGATGCTCGCAGGTGCTGGTCAGGCTGATATTGCCGACCTTCACCATTTCATCTACACCCATTTTGTTGTCGATCACCGAGATCTTGGGAAAGTTCACGTAGTCCAGACCCGAGAACACTTCCTGTACATACATCTTGGCGATGCGATGCGGTGTTTCGCTCAGGCTGTCGTCGCGCGTGTCAAGGCCCAGGGTTTGCATTACCTCGCCCATCAGGCTTTTGATGCGCTCGTACTTTTGCTGATGATTGAGTGGAGTCGCTACCAAAGGCGTTTCAAGACCTTGCTCGATGAGTTGATCTCTCACGCGCAGCGCTTCGTCAGAAATAGGCAGGGCATCAAGTGCTGCCAGGGCTTGCAGATGAGTCATGTGTGTCTTCTCCGGTCGAGGGCCGTTAAACTGCGGCGGCCAGTTGGGGCTCTTGTTGGTATTCCAGCGTTAGCGATACCGAATCGGCAAAGCGTAAGGCATGGGGTTTGTCTATGCGTACCCGGGCAAAGCTGACCCACTCGTGACGACTGCAGAGTTCCAGCACGTCGGCGACCAGTTTCTCGAGCAATAAAAAGCGACCCTCTTCCACATGACTAATGATCGCTTTGGTGATGCTTTTGTAGTTTAACGCGGCTTCTACCGTGTCATCCAGACAAAGTCGACTGGCGGGGTAATGAATGTCGGCATTAATCACGATATCCTGCTGTTTCTTCTGTTCTTCGGGGTTAAATCCGATATAGGTGCGTAAGCGCAGGTTGGTGATTTGAATCATGGCTTGGCTGATGGACATGTCTGTCTCCGGGTTAAAGCACACTCTTGGTGCCTACAGTAGTTTTTCTATTGCGTTTCTGAGGCGGGCGTCTTGCGGCGTCACATGACTTGGAAAATGTGCGACCACGTGACCCTTCTGGTCGACCAGATATTTATTGAAGTTCCACTGCGGCGCCTGCTGCTGGGTACTCAGATGTTTGAACATCGCATGTGCCTCCTCGCCACGTACCGGCAGCACCTGTGTCATGGGGAAACTGACGCCGTAGTTTTTGTAGCAAACCTCGGCTGTCTCGGCAGCATTATCGGCTTCCTGATTAAAACTGTCTGAAGGCACTCCCACAACGACCAAACCCTGTTTCTCATAGCGCTGGTACAGGGCTTCGAGACCCTTGAATTGCCCAGTGAAACCGCAGTGACTCGCCGTGTTCACGATGAGCACGGGGCGCTTTCCCATCAGCTCACACAAGTTCAGCATTTGACTGCTATGCAGTTTGCCGACCTCATGCGCCTGCCAGTCAGCACAGTCTGTTTGCGCCTGCACTTGTGTGGCCTGAAAGCCCAGCAGCAGCGACAGGCACAACATCATGGCGGTAATCGGGATGAGTTTGAACATGTGCTTTCTCCCCTACACCAAAACGTCACCCTCAACGCCAAGCGCGGCTTTAAGCTCGAATACCGATTGCTTGGCGATCTGGCGTACACGTTCCCGCGACAGGCCCAAACGCTGGCTGATCTCTTCAAGCGTATAGGCTTGCGGTACACCTAGACCAAAGCGCATGCGCACGATCAATCGCGCACGTTCCGAAAGCGCCAGCAGGGCTTTCTCAAGCTGCGACTGATCATGCAGATGTGACGTCTCACGCGACTGACGCGCATCGGAGTGCACGGCCATGTCGCTGGGGTCGTAAGACTGTGCGTAGATCTGGTGGTCATCTGCAGTGGGTACCTGCAGATCCTTAAGGTGCGCCTGTTTGTCTTCGATGCTGTCGGGCAAGGCATCGCGCAGCTCATATGCCCGGGGAACGCGCCCCAGCTTTTGCTCCAGCTGCTGACGTGTCTGTTCCACGCTGGCTTTCTCACGCAAGAGCTTAAACGGTTTGCGCACCAGGGTACTTTGTTTGTCGAGGGCCAAATGAATGCTCTGGCTGATCACACGATAGGCATAGGTTGAAAACCGGAAACCGCGTGCGGGGCGGAAGCGTTCTACAGCTTTGATAAGACCCAGGTTGCCTTCTTGCACCAGATCCTCATAGGGCAAGCCAAGGTAACGGAATTTGGCGGCAACGCTGTATACCAGTCGCATGTTCCCCTGCGCCAGCAGGTTACGTTGATGGTGGTAGGACTTTTGCGCGGCCAGCAATGCCTTGTGCGGACTGAGCTCGGGCATCAGTGACAGCAAACGAGGCAGTAGCGTATTCATAATCATGTAAGCGGGAATGGACCACTCGCCGAGGCGGCGCTGCAATTTGCGGCGACGCGTGTGCAGGCGATGATGCAAATGGAAGCTGTCTCGGCCGCTTGCTGTGACCAGCATGTGTTCCAGCATATCTATTTCATCGATCAAACCGGGCAGGTCGAGGTGTTGTGCGCGGGGAGGCGCATCTTCATAAGGGCTGGCGTGTTTTTCCAGATCATGCTCCACCTCTTCACAAAAGTCGCGCAATAGGGCGCGTGTTGCGCCCGTCTGACAACTCAAAGCCAGCACCCGCGTTGCAGCACGGTGCATGTTACGAGAAAAACGGGTTTCGGCTTCTTCCGACAGGCGGGGCATGTTTTGAACGGCGTGCGACAAATCATAGGCGCTATCGTCGTTTTCTGCGGATGATCGCGCGTGTGTAGAAACGGGAACCGAGAGCCTGGCCGGTTTGGCTGTGGCTAACCATTCGGGGTCAAGTTTTTCAAACTGTGTCATGCGCTTACCTCTTACAAGCTGTTGCCCGGAAGGCGGAACACTCATTGCTTGTTAATACTACTGATTTGGCAAGAAAACAGATCACTATCGATGCGGTGAATTTAGAGTTTAGGGCCCGGTTGGTGGGGCTCTGCGGCGCGTTCGTCGTGCATCCTGCCTACAGCGTTCGGAACAGAACTTCACTTCGTTCCAAACTTTGGCCCATTTGCGTCGCCAGGTAAACGGGCGTTGGCACTGAGTACAGCTCTTTTGTGGAAGTGTCGGCTTATGATGTGGCATGCGTGGAAGGCTGTTTGCACTGATTGTCTGGCCGCACATGGCGGCCGAGAATGTCACTCTGCCAGGCTTTTACCTCTGCGCGGTCTCGCCAGGACCATAACAAAGAGCGTGCCTCGCGTGCTGCCGCCTGTACATCCACGATAGGGGTGATGATGGAGCTACCTAGCATTGCCTGTTCCATGGGTGTGGTGGTCCAGGGTTCGAATATTAATTCGGTGGGCAGGGTTTTCAGTTCGGGGCACCAGCGGCGCACAAAATGTCCCTCGGCATCGTGCTCTTTTGCTTGCTTGATCGGGTTATAAACACGAATGGTGTTGATGCCCGTTACACCGGCCTGCATCTGTAGTTGGGGGTAGTGAATGCCAGGCTCAAAGTCGAGGAACATACGTGCAAGGTGGTGGGCTCCGCGACGCCAGTCGATCATTAAGTGATGACACAAAAAACTCACCAGCATGGCTCGCATACGAAAATTGATATAGCCTGTTGTGTGTAAACAACGCATACAGGCATCGATCAGCGGAACACCTGTTTCGCCATTTTGCCAGGCTTCCAGGTCGCGCTCGCTGCGTTCGCCTGTGCGATAGGGAAAGTCACTGTAGCCCGGGTTCACCGGCTCAAACTCCATGCTGCACTGGCTTTCGAACTTTTGAATAAAGTGACAGTGCCAGTGTAGTCTCGAGCGAAAGGCGCGCAGGCTGCGCCCCCAGCCATAGGGTGCGCGTTGAGACGCCAGCCTCTGCACCACATCACGCAGGCTTAAGTTGCCCCATGCCAAATAGGGGGACAGGCGGGAGCAACTGTCGCGGCTGGCACCGGGCTTTGCAATATCTTCGGCATAACGCCTGCCTCGCTCGGCAAGAAAGCTTTCAAGGCATTGCTGTGCTGCCAACTCTCCCCCCGCCTGCATGTGCTGGTTGCGGTGTTTCCATTTACTGGGCACTTGAGCGGCATGGTCGTCGCGATTCACAAAGCGGGCGGCAGCCAGATTTGCCGTGGCTTGTTGCGCATGCATCACCGCGAGCCAGTCTTCGTCCCAGCGTTTGCGGTTTACCAAGCCGCGTTGCACTGCATTGCTGGCGGATAGCTGCCATGCTATCCCTGCATCGGCACACCACTTGGCGATCGACTTATCGCGTTCAAAACTAGTGCGTATGCCGGTTTCCTCGTGACTGTACAGGGTGTGGACACGATGCTGTGTATGTAGCCAACACAAGATAGGCAGCGCTTCGCCCCAATAAATATGGACGCGTGTACCGAAGCGGTTGAGTTGATGGTTCAGGGTATCCAGCGACTCCCAAATAAAGCGCCAGTGACGCGGGTCGAGATGCGGATCCGCTACCATGGATGGCTCAATGGTGTATATGAGATGGACGGGAAGTTTAGCGGCGCAGGCGAGCTTCAACGGTTCGTGATCACGCAGCCGCAAATCGCGTTTGAACCAAACGATATTGATCGTCTCGCTCACAGCTCTTCTCTCATTACTGGCCAATCCGCCGCATCACGGAAATCAATAGACGAGGGGGCCTTTTGCGCTTTCCAGCGGGAGATAAAGCGCCCATTCGGGTCATATTGCTCACTCTGCTTTTCGATATTGAAGTGGCGACCCCCGCGGGGGTCGGCCCCAACACCGGCAATGTATTGCCAATTGCCCCAATTGCTGGCGACATCGTAATCAATCAGCATTTGTTCAAAGTAGGCCGCGCCATAGCGCCAATCCACTTGTAGCTCATTAACCAGACAACTGGCCGCAATCTGTCGTCCCCGGTTACTCATGTAGCCGGTTTCGTTCAGTTGACGCATGCAGGCATTAACCAGTGGATAGGGGGTTTGGCCTGCACACCAGGCAGTGAAGCGTCCCGGGTAAAACGTCGTAAGGGGTGGATCTTTTCGCAGCCCACGAAAGCGGAACAGGGTCTTGCCATGGCGGCGCGCATACCACTTGAAGTACTCACGCCAAAGCAGCTCAAAGTAGATCCAATAGGTGGAGTCATTTGCACCACGTTTAACTTCGTATTCGCGCAGCGCTGCCAATACCTCTCGAGGCGATAGAGCACCTTGAGCCAGCCAGGGCGAGAATTTGCTGGAGTTTTCCCAGCCGTCCAGAGCGTTTCTGGTTTGTTTATAGTGGTGTGCCCGTTCACCCTCAAAATACCAGGTGAGGTGATCGCGCGCTTCTCTACTGCCACCCTTGAAGGGACTTGCTGCTTCGCTGTGAGTCGCGCGCAGCAAAAAGGAATGTTGTCGCCCGTGAAGTGCTGCTGGTAATTTCTCGGGAGCAGCGTTTGGCAAGGAAATATCGAGACCCTCAACCTGTTTTTTAAAAGGCGTGAAGCTCGCTGGCAGCTTGTCAAGATTGAAGGGCAGTGCGCTCGTCTCAAATAGTGTGTCACCGTCGCAGGCGACAATGTTCAGTTCCGGAAATCGTTTGGCGAGGGCAGCAAGGACTTGCTGTTGATAGACGCTGCCACTGAGGTTGCAGTAAAGCCGATTTATTTGCAGCGTTTCGATGAGAGATCCGATCTGCGAGACTGTGTCGCCGTCTGTTTCCAGCAACTTTGCTCCTCGTAGCGACAACTGTTGCGCCAGGTCATTGAGTCCTTCTCGAAGGAATCGTGCTCGGGGTGCAGCGATGCGTCGGCACTGCCAGTGACGCGGTAGCCACCATTCCTGTTCCACGCAATACACGTAAGCGATCGCTACACACTCACGGGCTGCGCGGGCAATCGCGGGGTTATCTGAAAGGCGGAGGTCTTGGGTGAACCAGACCAGTCCGCGGGTCTGCGTGTGTTCCATAGGCATGCTATATTGAGTCTGTGTTTAAACGCTTACGCAGTGCCGGGTGTTTTGGTTTAGCAGCGGAGAATTTGCTCGAATATTTATTTCAGCATTGATGATCTATTAGTGGGCCTCGTGCGTTATTTTTTAACCAGTGAATATAGCTTGAACGCTGAGGGTGCGCGCAATGGATGAACTGTTTGATAGTCAGCAGGTACTTCGGGCGGCAGAGATTATTCGTCGAGAAGGCGAGGTAGCCAGAGACGCAGAGGGAGAAGTTCGTTTTCGGGGCTTCACTTTGGAACTTAGCCCGGACGAATATACGATCTGCCTCAAATGGCGCTCGATGCGTCTTCACGTGTTCTTTCATAACCGCTTTCAGTTTGAGGGCGGTTCACGCAGGGACTTTGAAAACATGATGCAGGCGATTGATGCCCTACTTCGCGAAGACGATTTCGCCTTGGCGGAGCAGGGGTAGCAGAGCCTTCTCGATTTCAGGAGTGCTTGGACTGCTTGGCCTTGCGCCAGCGGCTTTCGACGAGTCGGGCGGCAACAAATACAACACCCGTCACGGCCAGCACGCTCACTACGTGAATCGCTTCGCTCATCCAGTGGCTGTGGTCGTGGCCGCTGTGCGCCGACGCGACTTGGGCAATTAGAGTAAAGACAAAGACGATGCCAAGTTGCAGACCCATGTGCTTACGCAGAGCGTGTTTTTGAGACATTGCTGTTTCCTTGTGTGACGTGATTATTGTGTAAGTAAAAACGCTCGTGTGGTTGTGATGAAACAAGCGGGCGCTATTTGAGTGCTGATGATGCCAAAACAGTGCCAATTGTGCACGGTCTGAAATGCAGCCGTTGACGGGCACTGCGCACGGCGACGGGTAGAGTGTATGCTCCATCCTGGGGCGCTTCCAGTTTGAGTGCTTTGTAATGGTGCGGTTGATGAGGTGGGATAGGTGGATCGGAAGAAAGCAAGATGATGTCAGTGAGTAGGAAAAAGGGGATGCAAGGAGCACCGCAAGGACTTATTTTCGATCTCGATGGTACCCTGGTGAGTTCGGCATTGGACTTTAAACGCATTCGAGAAGAAGTAGCCTGTCCGCAGGATGTCGACTTGCTGGTACATATCGAGACGCTCGACACCGTCGCAAAACGTGCAGCGCACGAAGTGATTCGGCGCCATGAAACACGCGATGCCGAGAACTGTCGTCTAATGCCAGGGGTGTGGCGTAGTCTAAGCCTATTGCGGCAGCACGGCATGCCAATGGCGGTGGTGACACGTAATTCCCGCGTGGCGACAGAGCAGAAACTAAGGGCTACGGGGCTGCACTTTGACATGGTGCTCACTCGGGAAGACGCGCCGCCCAAACCGGAGCCTGCTGCTCTGCTTGAGGTGGCGGAGCGTTGGTCTCTCTCTGCAGAAGACTGTGTTTATCTGGGCGACTTTCGCTACGATCTCGATGCAGCGCGCGCAGCAGGCATGCATGCGTGGTTGTATGCCCCCGGTTTGGTTCCTGATTACGGCTGGGAGGCCGATCTTATCCTGCGCCATTTTTCGGAACTTCCTGCCGTGTTACAGACCTTGGGTGTAGCGCTCGATATCAATGGCCAAGACGAGGCTTTACGAGCGCAAGAATCAGGACAAAGTTTTTCATGATATAAGTAGTCGTCCAGCCGGCACGAAGACGGCCTTCACGAAGTTCAAACCAATGAGGACGCGATAATGAAAGGTTTATGTACTCTGGCGCCACGGATCGTCGCAAACGCCCTGATCGTTTTGGTCGGGCTTTTCAGCACGAGCATTTTGGCAGCAAGCGGAAAGACAGTCGTTTACAACAGCGGTGGCGAAAAGTATGAAGGGTATTTTATCAGCCCAGGCAAGCAGGCACCGTTGTTGCTCTTGATCCACGACTGGGATGGTCTGACCGACTACGAGCGCAAACGCGCCAACATGCTGGCTGACCGTGGGTATGCTGTATTTGCTGCTGATTTGTTCGGGCAGGGTGTTCGGCCCACCAAAGTAGAAGACAAGCGACAACACACCGGGGAATTGTACAAGGATCGTCAGAAAATGCGTCGTCTTATGCAAGCGGCCATGAATAAAGGGGCGGAGCTGCAAGGCCGGGCTACAGAGGCTTCGCTGGGCTATTGCTTTGGGGGCGCAGCAGTACTGGAGTTGGCGCGTTCGGGGGCAGATCTCAAAGGTTTTGCCAGTTTTCATGGTGGTTTATCGACGCCCGAGGGACAGAGCTATGCCGATACCAAAGGCAAGATACTGGTATTTCATGGCACGGCAGACAGTATGATTACCATGAGTGACTTTGCTGAACTCGCCAATCAGCTTGAGACCCGGAAGGTGGATCACGAGATGATCACCTATAGTGGTGCACCGCACGCATTTACCGTATTCGGTTCAGACCGTTATCGCGAAGAAGCTGATAAGCAGTCCTGGGCGCGTTTTACGTCCTACCTTAAGGAGTCCTTACAGTAGTTTGGGAGTTTAAGTGTGAGTAATAGCAGTGAACTCAGTCAGGCCATGGAGAGCATATACGCCTACGTTGCCAACGAAGAAGATGCGCGGGTTTGTAAAGATATCTCTGATCAGGCTTGTCGTGAGGTGCCGGGTAATTTTTTTCTGATTCTTCTTAGCCAGTGTTTAACCAAACTCGGGGACGCGTTGGCCAGCACTAAGATTGTTTTACCCTGGATTATGACGCTGTCGGGTGTACCGGCTTTTTTTACCGGACTGCTAGTGCCTATTCGCGAATCTGGCGCGTTGCTACCGCAACTGGTACTGGGGGGCATGGTACGTGCCTATGCCGTACGGAAATGGTTTTATGTGTTAGGTTGTGTCGCGCAGGGGGCGTGTGTGCTGGCCATGGCGTGGATAGCATATGCCTTGCAGGGCAGTGCCGCGGGTATCGCGATTGTGACAACACTGATTGTGTTCAGTCTGGCTCGTGGTCTATGTTCGGTAGCCTCCAAGGATGTACTCGGTAAAACCATTCCCAAAACACGCCGCGGGCGACTGTCTGGTTTGGCGGCCAGTATTTCGGGCCTCATTACCCTGGGAGTAGCTTTGGCACTCTGGCTTGATCTTGCTGGTGGCGAGAATAGCCTGTACTGGTTGTTAGTCTGTGCTTCGCTGTTGTGGCTTATTGCTGCGGTAGTTTTCGCGCGCGTGGCGGAGTATTCGGGAGCGACCGATGGTGGTGGCAACGCCATGCGCGAAGCCTTTAAGCGTCTTTCCCTTATGCGCGATGACGCCGACTTTAGGCGCTTTGTGATCGTGCGTGCCTTATTGATGAGCAGCGGCTTATCGGCACCATTTTTTATCGTGCTGGCCGATGCGCAGAACGGGAGCGAGGCGGTCACCAATCTGAGTCTGTTTATTGGCGTATCCGGTCTGGCCAGTTTGCTCAGCGGCAACATATGGGGGCTTTTCGCCGATAGCAGCAGTCGAAAAGTGATGCTGGCGTCCGGCTTGATGACTGCCGTGTTATGTCTGTTGGCCCTGCTGGCCCAATTGCATTGGTCAGAGGTTCCCGTCTGGGTGGTGGTGCCTTTATATTTCGTGCTGGCGATTGCCCATCAGGGCGTACGCCTGGGGCGCAAAACCTACATTGTTGACTTGGCCGGCGGCAATAAACGTACCGACTATGTTGCGGTCAGCAATACCCTTATCGGCGCACTTCTGCTGGTAACCGGTTTGATCAGTGCCGGAGTAGCGCAGTGGTCCATGATTGCGGTGTTTACGCTGTTCGCAGCATCAGGTTTGTTGGCCTTGTGGGTAGGTAGAAAATTGCCTGAAGCATGATGTTGGAGTCGGACGTCAGACGCAAAACCGTCGACATAAATGTCGACTTACAGGCCTTGTAGGTTGGCATTTATGCCAACACGATCGGAGCCTCTGAATCGTAAAGAATTCGCTGGGACCTGCTGTCACACAAATGTTTATTTGTTTTGCGTCAGACGCCCGACTTCTTTTCAAAACTTCGAAGCCCAAATGGCCAATTTATGCCGCATCGTCAGCTGCGATACCTGATCTTCGGGTAATGGTTGTATCTGCTTGTCGTGTACCAGCAAACGATAGATAAAGGTGATTTTCTCACTGGCCGAATCGGTGGCTTCGAATTCCACCACACCACGTTTTTCTCCGTATTTCACGCCCAGCTCTAGGGCTTTTTTTACCAGTTCCTTCTCGTTTTTCAGCTTTTTCATGCCAGCACTCCGCCGATGATTTGATGGGCTAATGATTGTTCAGATCTGTATGTCTCTGTCCTATGATAAGTGATAAGTGATAAGTGATAAGTGGAATAGATGTTTATTTGAACAGGAAGCGGAGCCAATGGCAAAAGTGATTTCCTGCGATCAGCAGGACTACATCGAAATCGCCTGCCTGTATCGTTATGCGTTAATGGTGCACATGGTCGACGGACAAATCATCCAAGGTGAAGCGCAGGACGTTTACAGCAGGCAAGGTCGCGAGTGGCTGATATTAAAGACCGATGCTGGAAGTGAATCTCTGGAATTGATAAGCGTGAAAGAGATTGAAGTACTCACACCGAATGCGAAATTTAAGCACCTGAAGTTGGCCGTGAGGTAGCTGGCATTTTGTCGACATAAATGTCCTACAGGAGCATGTGATCTTATGCATTTTGCCGCTACGATTTAAGCGTCCCTCGTCTCCCATCACAACATCATCGCCCCCAATAACGCGCCAATGACCACTACAGCCCAGGGTGGCATTTTCATCCATTGCAATGCCAGCAAAGCCAGCAGTAAGCCAGCAAAATCCCGTGCGCTGTAGATAGCACTGGTCCACACCGGGTCATAAAGGGCGGCCAGTAACAAGCCGACTACACTGGCATTGATTCCTGCAACGGCTGCGCGCATGTTGGCTTGCTGAACGAGTTTTTGCCAAAGGGGCAGTACGCCAAAAATAAGGAAAAAAGAAGGTAGAAAAATCGCCACGGTTGCCAGCAATCCGCCTCCGATGCCGGCCATGGAAGTGGGTCCTAAAGTGCCCAGAAATGCGGCAAATGTGAATAGAGGGCCTGGTATGGCTTGTGCCGCGCCATAACCCGCCATAAAACTGGCACTGTCTACCCAGTGGGGCACCACTTCGGCCTGCAGCAGTGGTAACACGACATGCCCACCGCCAAATACCAGTGCTCCGGTACGAAAATAACTGTTTAGCATGTCCATAACCGCACTACTTTGGGCGAGTAGAGGAAGCAGTAGCAGACCGGCGAAAAAGGCAAGTAACCAGGCAGGATTGCCTCGCTGTGCAAATGGTGTGTTGGCTGGCTGGCTGGTAACACTCACGGTATTTTGCAGCATCAGAAAGCCAAATAAAGCGCCCAGTAATATCACCAGCACTTGTCCCCAGACTCCACTCATCAATGCCGCTAGACAGGCTGCAAGCAGCATGGCCACCTGGCGTCGTGCGTCCGGGCATAGTTGTTTGGCCATACCCCAGCAGGCTTGCATGACCACGGCGACGGCGACAATTTTGAGTCCCTGAAGTGCCCCGGGGTTTAACCAGTCAAAGTTGGCTAGGCTCAGTGCAAAGGCGGTCAGCAACAGAGCCGAGGGCAGCGTAAAGCCCAGCCAGGCGAGACAGGCTCCTCGGTAGCCGCTTTGAGATAAGCCGATCGCTAAGCCCACTTGGGAGCTGGCTGGCCCCGGTAAAAATTGGCAAAGCGCCACCAGATCGGCGTACTGTTGATCATTAAACCATCTTCGCCGCGTAACAAATTCCTCGCGAAAATAAGCGAGATGTGCCACCGGACCGCCAAAAGAGGTACACCCCAAACGTAGAAAAATACCAAACAGCGTGAATGAAGAAATATTTGCGGATGACATGATTTTTGGCGACTCCGAATTGCTTTCTGCCGTTATGGTCTTGGCGTTAATGTGGAGTATATAAATGAGCAGAAGGCTAGCGCCATAATATGACAGTAGCAAGTCAGTCGAAGCCTGTTATGCTAAAAGCACCAGTCGGTAATCATATGGAGACTATACCTCGCTGATGATTGATGTACTTACCACTTTTATTGTGTTTTTTGCGGTTATCGACCCCATAGGAACCGTGCCGGTATTTATTGCGGTGACCAAGCAATACGATATCAGAACCAAACGCAAAATCGCTTTGTTGGCGACCTTGGTATCGGCAGGTGTTTTGTTGTTTTTTATGGTAGCAGGCGAGTTAATTCTCACCGGTATGTCCATTCCATTATCGGCCTTTCAGATTTCCGGTGGCATCGTGCTCTTTCTGTTTGCGTTGACCATGATATTTGGTGAGAGTAAACCAGAAGAAGAACTGCGCCTGTTAGAAGACAAACACAAGGATACAGCGATCTTTCCGCTGGCCGTGCCCTCCATTGCCAGCCCGGGAGCCATGCTGGCAGCCGTCTTAATGACCGAGAACGCGCGCTTTAGTATCTGGGAGCAATTACAAACCGCGGGCGTAATGCTACTGGTATTGGTGATTGTTTATATTCTGATGTTACTGGCAGGTGGTATTAATCGCCTGATCGGCAGCAGTGGTGCCAGCGTGGTGAGCCGGGTGATGGGGCTGATTTTGAGTGCTGTTGCCATGACGCACATATTAGCGGGCTTGAAAGCTTATTTTGGGATCTAATTTGAACAACGAGAAGCCTGCTTAGTTTGCAGGCTCTTCCTTACGCTCATGCCACACCTTGGGTTCAATAAATTCTTTAACCCGTTTGTCATTCCACTTGAGCTTAAGCTTTTTAATTAAAGCCTTGAGCTGGTGGCGTTTTGCAGGGTCAAACACGTCCGAAGCCCAGACCTCGTGGCATTTGGCTCCAGATGCTTTAAGTTCTTCGATGCGCTGTTCATAATCTTCTGCCCAACGATTCCAGAAAGCGCGATCTGTTGAATGCTGTTTCATAAACCCTGTTCGCAGGCAGGAGTCGATGATGTCCTCACGGTTGCGCTTGACGATCACCCAGGACGCCCCCGGAAAGTGTTCGCGGTAGTAAGGCCACAGCAACAACGATTTGGCATCTTTAAACATCCAGCGTTGACTGCCGTCGTAGCCATCGTTGATGATGACATCGTATACTATTTCTTTGAAATTGCTGATGTTGGGAAGGCTACCGTGCGGCGTTAATTTGCGCACGCCCAAAGGGTCGCATCCGAGTTTTTTAAGAATCGCCTTGTTTACCTGTTCGCGCAGACCGGCATGTTCAAAAAAGCCTTTTATGTTGTCTTGGGTACCTGCAATGGTCGAACCACTCCAGGCTCCGGAAAGGGCCAGTAGCCCGGCAGTAAGTGATGTTCCGGAGCGAGGTAGACCTGTAATGAGAATGGGCTTTTTGAAATTCTTATCGTTCATGTCGGTTCCAGAGGGGCAATTAGCAAATCAAAAGACACCAGTGCGTGCGTTGTCTGGGTGATAGACGGCGACACAACACTTATTTGAATGGCATAGCACTATAAAGCAATCGTGCTTTTCTGGACATGCCGAGGGCTAAAACTTGTGAAGTGGTTGGAGCGTTATAGTCAGTCTCGTGCCAGTAGCTCGTTCAGCCCTTCTCGAATCGCACCAAGTTCTTTTTGGAGTTTTAGAGTGTTGCCCTGTGGTCTTTTGGGGTTCGTTGAGTAAGGCGATTATGTCTCGCTGCCGGTGGCCATTACTTGGCTATCGGGCAGGTCAACTTCCGTGTTATTGAAAATCATTGCATAAAGACTCGGGGTAAACCACAGCGAGAGAATCATGCTAAAGCCCACGCCACCCGCGATAACCACTGCCAAAGGAGGCCAGAACTGGCCGCCCACAAAAAGAATGAGTGGTATAAAGCCGGCTATGGTGGTCAGGGTGGTACTCAGAATATGGCGCGTACAGCCCAGTGTTTCGGCAATAATCGCAGTATGATCACCGGCTTTGGCTGCCGGGTTTGCCTGAATAGCGGCGAGCACGACAATCGATCCGTTAATAGC
>JBFHVM010000035.1:0-15922 GCA_041589495.1 Oleiphilaceae bacterium
CCTGGCCAGGGTTGGTCACCGTTGGACAGTTATCTACTTCGTCCAATAGAGGGTCGTCGTCGGAATTGGCTTCACAGGCATCACCGATTCCATGGTTGTTATCGTCTGTCTGATCATTTGCCGTATTGGGGCAGTTATCCACGCCGTTATTGAAACCGTCGCCATCACGATCGGTATCACAGATATCACCAACACCATCCTCGTCGGCATCTGCCTGTAAGGGGTTTGGTTTCAGGGGACAGTTATCGGGGGCGCTATCCAACACACCATCATTGTCATCGTCGGTATCACAAGCATCACCGCCATTGGCATCGCCATCGGAGTTCTTTTGTGTAGGGTTGGCCACCAGCGGACAGTTATCAATACCATCGCGCTTGTTGTCATCATCACTGTCACGGTCCAAGGGATCGGTGCCTAGGCTGTCTTCCTGGGCATCGCTGAGGCCATCGTTGTCGTCATCGGAATCTGCATTGTCACCGATGCCGTCATTATCGGTATCTCTGGATTCTGCCGGATTCAGGGGAAAGCGATCTGCGGTATCTGCCACGCCATCGCCATCATCATCGGTGTCCGCTTTATTACCGATACCATCTCCGTCGGTGTCTTTGTGTTCAGTGCGATCCAGAGGAAAGGCATCATTGTCATTGGCAACACCGTCGCCATCGATATCGGGGTCACTATTGTCACCAATGCCGTCTCCATCTGTGTCGGTATCTTCATTGGCATTCAGCGGGAAGGCATCTTCGGTATCCACTACACCATCACCATCATCATCGTCATCGGTAATGTTGGGAGTGCCGTCACCATCGGTATCGGTGTTGCCACTGGGGTTATCGGGGAAGGCATCGTCTACATTGGCGATGCCGTCACCGTCGCGATCATCATCCACCGAATCGCCGATACCATCACCGTCGATGTCGCTGTCTTCGCTTTCATCAAAGGGGAAGGCATCCTCGTCATTCAGGGTGCCATCACCATCGATATCGTCGTCGCTATTATCGCCGGTCCCATCACCATCGGTGTCGGTGGTTTCACTCTCGTCTTCAGGGAAAGCGTCCTCGCTATCCAATACACCGTCGTTGTCGTCATCGTCATCGGCATTATTGCCAATACCATCGCCATCGGTGTCGGTGGTTTCACTATCATCTCGGGGGAAGGCATCTTCCAGGTTATTAACACCATCACCGTCCATATCTTTGTCACAGGCGTCGCCACGTGCATCCCCATCAATATTTTGCTGATTGGGGTTGTAGTGGACGGGACAGTTGTCCACTTGATTGTCGATACCATCTCCGTCGGAATCAAATTGCACATCCGGATCCAGCGGATCATCGTCGGCGCTGTCCAATACACCGTCGCCATCCGTATCACGTTTGAGTCGATTGGTACCTAGAGCGCTCTCTTCAGAGTCGGTCAGACCATCGCCGTCATCATCCTCGTCGGTGTTATTGCCTATGCCGTCACGGTCCGTATCCCGCGATTCGAAGGGGTTGCGAGGGAAACGATCATTAACGTTCAGTACACCGTCACCATCTATGTCATCGTCACTATTATTTCCGATGCCATCGCCATCGCTGTCTCGCTGTTCACTGGCATCGGTGGGGAAAGCGTCCTCGGTATCGGGCACGCCATCATTGTCGTCATCATCATCAGGGGCGAGGCCTCCACTATTGGCCAAACCATCGCCATCGCTATCCACATAGGTTTCGGATGGAACCGTGTCGTCGTTATCATCAGTATCCTGTCCGGCTGGCCAGCCGTCATTATCCTGATCTTCGGCATTCTGTCGGGTCGCATCGAAGGGGAAGTCATCCTCGCTGTCGGGCGCACTGTCGTTGTCATCGTTGGGATCAGCATTATCGCCGATGCCATCGTTATCGTTGTCTTTTTGCTCCGTGGGATCGAGCGGGAAGGCGTCGTCGCTGTCGTTTACACCATCGTTATCGTCATCCTGATCGGCATTGTTACCGATACCGTCATTGTCCGTATCGGTGGTTTCGCTGTCGTCTTCGGGGAAGGCGTCCTGATCGTTGGGCACACCATCATCATCCAGGTCGGGATCGGTCTCGGCTGGTTTAAGCGCTACTTCTTCTGTGGTGTTGATCTCCGTGGGTACGTCGTCATTGCCGAGGTCTTCTTTTTCGGCATCAACAATTTCTTTCATCTGCCCAACAGTACGACCCTCGGGATCATTGGGAATGGGGAAACTCGCCGGATCCTGTTCAATCAGCTGCAGTGCCGCACCGGCGGTTTCTGCGTCGGCATCGTAAATAGCACTGGTTTCACCATCCACTTCACCGTCTATGGCACCATCGGCAAGGTCTTCTGTCAGTGCGGTGAGTACTGCATTGGGGTCATCGGTACCGGTAGCATTATCAATCTGATCCACTACCGCTGTAACGGCTTCAACCGCTGCACGATAAGCGGCGGCATCCTCCTGTTCTGCCTCGGTGTCCATAGTTTCATCGATCAATGGAGGCGTATCGAAAATATCGATTTCGGCATCGATACCAAATCCCAGTGTGGATTTCACCTGTGCTGCTGCAATGGGAAGCGCAGTTAGAATCTCGGCTTCTGTGGTGGTGTCGTCGCCCAGACTGACAACAAGATCATCGGTGCCGTCATCATCGGAATCCAGGTCACGTTCGTTCTCGGCCCACACGCCAGTGGAGGCATCGGCATTTTTAAAGGCCAGATCCACCGCCATGGTGGTCAGGGGTGTGGCATAGATCTGCTCCCCGGAATCCAGCAAGTCCTGCGTCAACAGAGTACGCATTTCGGTAATCACCGGCGGCTGCCCAGTCAGCAAGTCGGTGGTGGCGGTATCAGAGGTAAATTCAAGTATATAAGGCGGATTAAAGGGGAGAGGAAGCGAAACACCGGTGATGCGCGCCTGAGAATCCGTTGTCCCGGGGTCACCAACTGCCACCCCTTTAAAGTCTGCAGCACTCGTGTCTAGCTCGTACACCGTCACGATGGCATTCACTAAGGGCCCTTTAATGCCGCCACCGGAAAGATTTTGACTGGTCGGTGAACCGCCACTACCTCCACTATCACCACCACCGCCACTGCTACCGCCAAAGCAAGCGGTCAGCGCCAGACAGGCACACAGCGTAATGAAAAGATTGGATGTATTTGACGTTGAAGAGTGCTCGGAAGACTGACGCATACTAATTCCCCAGCTTATTTTTGCATTGGGTGTCGCGTTCCTTACTTGAATTTCCCTGTCGCCACTACGTGACCATGGCAGCCTAGTAAAAATAGCTAATTACTGTTGCCTTGCCAGTCTGACGCTAGAAGAATCAGTTACAAGAAATGAGCACAAAATTAGTTTTGGTAATTAGGAGAAAGGATGAATGATTACTTGCTGGCTTGAAGGCCCCTGAGCGGGGCCTTCAGAAGGAATTGACCACTTAGCCCTAAAAATCGTGGCCGAACTTTTGCATTAAACCTTTTAACTTTTCGTTGCCTTTCAACTTATCGTCGAGTTTTTCTTCCAGCTTCTCTTTCGCCGTATCGATGGCTTTTTGCTTGAGCTTTTCTTTTTGTTTGTCGGCAGCGGCATCCACCAGATTGTCCAACATGGCTTCGGCAATTTTTGCGCCCAGCTCCGCGGGTGGCAAACCACTCTGGCCACCAATATTGCTGGCAGTGAACGTGGGCAACGTTTCGTCATAAGTCTTTTGCCCAATACCCGTGAGATCGAGTTTAAGCTGCGTATCCTTAACCACTACCTGTTTCACGATCAGACGTAAATCACTATCACCGCCGGTGCTTTCTTCAGCTGCAGGTTCGCTGCTTGTTGAAGATTTCGGTGCGTTGCGTTTGAGCTGGTCCAGCAAAGCATTGATATTACCTTGCGCCTGCGCATTCAGCTCATACAGGGCCGACACCCCATCGATGGTGATTTCTTCGATGATCAGAGGATTGGTCGATAGCTTTTCGGTATCTATATCCAGCCGCACTGCCGCAAAGCCCATCAAATTTGCTGGGCTAAATCCCTGCGGATTGGCTACCGTAAAGCCTTTGATCTCACCAAAACCGTCCATCAGACGCAGGGTGACCTGATCCACGGCCACCGGTACGCCCAACAGCTGACTACCTTGCACCTCGATCTGTTCATGGACAATATCATCAAGATTGCCCATGAGCCAATACGCAGCGCCCCCCAACAACACAACAACCAACAATAAAAACATAAAAAGCTTTTTCATCGATGCATCCTTTTTGTTTTGTTCGTCTGTGAATCTGTTCAGCCTAGTGCGCCTGGTCCCAGTTGTCACCTATACCGGCTTCCACCAGCAAGGGTACATCGAGCTCGGCCGCCGCCGACATGGCTTCGCTCAGTCCCTTGGCGATCTCCTCCACCTGGTCTTCACGCGCTTCGACAATCAGTTCGTCGTGCACCTGCATAATCATGCTGGCATCCAGGTCACTATTGGCCAGCCACTTATCGACCGCCAGCATGGCACGTTTGATAATATCAGCCGCCGTGCCCTGCATAGGCGCATTAATCGCCGTCCGTTCGGCAGCCTGTTGCAGCATCTTGTTGCGAGCATTGATGTCGGGCAGATACAGGCGACGACCATACAGCGTCTCAACGTAACCATCATCGTGCGCCTGCTTGCGAATGCGGTCCATATAGTCCAGCACACCTGGATAACGTTCAAAGTAACGGTCAATATAGTCCTGAGCTTCGTAGCGCTCCACCTTAATCTGACGGGCCAGGCCAAAGGCAGACATACCGTAGATCAGACCAAAGTTAATGGCTTTGGCTTTGCGACGCTGGTCGGCATCCACATCCTCCACCGCCACATCGAATACCTCGGCGGCAGTGGCACGATGCACGTCTTGCCCTTCGGCAAAGGCTTTGAGGAGCCCTTTGTCTTGAGATAAATGCGCCATGATGCGCAGCTCGATCTGAGAGTAATCTGCTGCGATGAGTTTGTAGCCTTTGGGGGCCACGAAGGCCTGACGAATGCGACGGCCCTCTTCGGTACGAATGGGAATATTCTGCAAGTTGGGGTCACTGGAAGAAAGCCGCCCAGTGGCCGTCACCGCCTGATGGTAAGAGGTATGAATGCGCCCGGTTGACGGGTTGATCAGCTTGGGCAGCTTGTCGGTGTAGGTTGACTTAAGCTTGGCCAGACTGCGGTGCTCCAAAATCAGCCTTGGCAACGCATAGTCCAGTGCTAGCTCCTGCAACACCGGTTCTGCTGTAGACGGCTGCCCTTTGGGCGTCTTTTTGATCACCGGTAGTTCCAGTTTCTCGAAGAAGATCGCCTGCAATTGTTTGGGAGAAGCCAGATTAAATTCTTCGCCGGCCAGATCGTAGGCTTCTTTTTCCAGTTCGGCGATACGCGTGGCCAACTCCTGACTCTGCTGCCCCAGAATATGGGCGTCCACCAGCGCACCGCGACGCTCAATATCGGCCAGCACGGGCACCAGAGGCAGCTCGATGTCCTGATACACACTCACCAGACTGTCCTGCTCGGCCAACAAAGGTTGCAGAGTTTCGTGCAGCTGCAGGGTGATATCGGCATCTTCCGCGGCGTAGGGCCCCGCTTGCTCCAACGTTATTTGGTTAAAGGTGAGCTGCTTGGCGCCCTTGCCAGCAATATCTTCGAAATGAATGGTGCTGCGGCCCAGGTATTTCTCAGCCAGGCTGTCCATATCATGCCGCGTACCGGTGGAGTTGAGTACGTAGGACGCCACCATGGTGTCGTGGGCGATGCCTTGCAGATTAATGTTGTGATTGCGCAAAACATTGCGGTCGTACTTAAGATTTTGCCCCACTTTATTGACTGCGGGATCTTCCAATAGCGGCTTGAGCTGAGCCAGTACCCACTCGCCGTCGAGTTGCTCGGGGGCATCAAGATAATCATGACCAAACGGGACGTAGGCGGCCTTACCCGGCTCACAGGAAAAAGAAACGCCCACCACACGGGCTTCCATATAGTTCAGGCTGGTGGTTTCGGTGTCGAAGGCAAAGTAATCCGCCTGTTTGAGTTTCGCCAGCCAGGCTTCAAAGTTGGCTTTATTCAGCACGATCTCGTAATCCTGCTCGGGTACCGGCGCTTGGGCGGCAGGCGCGTCATCAACCACCTCTTCGCTGACTTCGCGAATCCAGGTTTTGAATTCGTACTCCTGATATAGGGCCAACAGGGCAGCGCGGTCGGCTTCCTTGTGTTCGATATCTTCGAGATGCGCAGGCAATTCCAGATCCGTACGAATCGTCGCCAGATCATACGACAAGGGCAAGGTCTCCAGCGCTGCGCGCAGGTTCTCGCCAATTTTGCCTTTCACTTCTTCGGCATGCTCCATCACGCCCCGGAGGGAATCGTATTGCTGCAGCCATTTGACGGCAGTTTTGGGTCCACACTTGGGGACACCTGGAATGTTGTCCACCGAATCGCCTACCAGCGCGAGGTAATCGATAATCTGATCGGGTCGCACGCCGAATTTTTCAACCACACCATCAATGTCCATGGTGGTGTTGGTCATGGTATTAATCAGCGTCACATGTTCGGTAACCAGCTGCGCCATGTCTTTATCGCCGGTGGAAATTACCACGTCTATTTTGCGATCGGTGGCCTGATGGGCCAGCACACCAATGACATCGTCCGCCTCAACATCGGGAATCACCAATAGTGGTAATCCCATGGCTTCAATAATCTGATGAATGGGTTCGATCTGACAACGCAGGTCTTCGGGCATCGGCGGGCGGTTGGCCTTGTATTCGGGATAGATGTCGTGGCGAAAGTTCTTGCCCTTGGCATCAAAGACCACAATGACCTTGGAGTCCGGATAGTCCTGCTGCAGTTTTCGGATCATATTGATCACGCCTTTGATAGCACCCGTAGGCTGCCCCTTGGAATTGTTCAAGGGAGGCAAGGCGTGATAGGCGCGAAACAGGTAGGACGATCCGTCCACCAAAACCGTGGGCGAAGAAGAAGCGACGTTTTCCATATTATTGTGACTTAAGCTGGCTGATATGTGGCTTGCTATAGTAGGGAATTTCGTGACAAGCTTAAACCTGCACCAACTCTATTTATGTTGTTTGGGATCTCCTCATGTACACAAAACTGCTGCCTTGCTTCATGCTATCCGTCGCCATCCTTTCGACACCGGTAACTGCAAATGAGGGCGGTACGCTAGCCGACCCGCAAATCACGATTCGTCATGAAGATAAAAAAACCTATTACGAATACCGGGTTAACGGCATCCTTAAGGAGATCAAGGTAGTACCCTCAGTGGGCCCGGAATACTATTTGGTACCAGATGACGGTGGTGGCTGGATTCGTGAAGAACGCTCCACGCTGTTGGTGCCTAAATGGGTAATTTTCAAATGGTAGTCAGCTAACAAAAAATTAACGTCTGCACAGCATCCTAGTATGAATATTCTAATTTATCGGCGTATCGTGATCTCGAAGTTGAGTCATTACGGGTAAGGATTAGCCCGGAGACGTACGTGACGCAAACTAAGCCCAGTTTGGTATACGCAAAAGAGGATATATACATGGCGACTATCAAGTCCTATCAGGAACAAGTTCAGGAAATCGTAGAAAAAGCAATCAACACTGTTGAAGAGCAGCACAAAGCGCTGGCTTCTGCTTCTTTCAACTACGCAGAAAAGCTGTACAAGCTTGATACTGTGAAAACCAAGCACGACGAAGTTGCTGGTATCGCTTACGACAAAGCGCGTGACGTTAACAAGAAAGTTGCTAACTTTGCGGCTGATCTGATCGCTAAGTTTGAGAAGTCTGAGAGCGCTCCTGCTAAAGCCAAAGCCACTGCCAAGAAAGCAGCGGGCAAGGCCACTACTACAGCCAAAAAGAAAACTGCAACAGCTAAAACTGCAGCCAGCAAGGCGACTAAAAGCGCCACTGAAAAAGCAGAAGCAGCAACAGCTTAATCTGGTTTAGGTTTAAATAAAGACCCGCTTCGGCGGGTCTTTTTTTGCGCAAAACGCTGGACGGGAGATGGAATACGCCTGTAGGTTGGCATTTATGCCAACAGGCAGAGCCCCCGAAGTTAGCCGACACCGCGTCGACATAAATGTCGACCTACTGCGACTCCCACTACAGCAAATCAACGCAACGAATACGCCTTCCCCGTATTCTGAATCACCAGACTCACCCGGCGATTCTTCTGTCGATTGGCTGCTGAGCTGTTAGGCACCACAGGCTTGGTATCGCCGTAACTCACGGCACGCAATCGCGTTTTCTCCAATCCTTCGAGTACGAAAAACTGCAGCACTTCTGTTGCACGCGCGGCCGCGAGTTCCCAGTTGGACGGAAACTCTGCCGTTGCGATAGGCTTATCGTCGGTGTGCCCTTCGATAAAAATCAGCCCCTCTGATTGCGCCAGTACGGGCGTCAATGCCTCCAGCATCGCAATGCCTGCCCGGGTCAACTCAGCTTCACCGGAGTCGAATAGAACACGGGATGCGATTTCGAGTTCGGTCACATTGGCATCTGCGCGAACCTGAACATGGGCTTTCAAACCCTGATCCTGCAGAGAAGCGAGCAGCACTTCTTCAAGGTCGGCCTCGTAGTCACTTTGCACGGGCGCTTTTCCCGCGGCACTGGCCGGCAAACTGGCCAATTGCTCAAACAGCGCATCAGCAGGGTCATCAGGCTGGACACGCTCGCCCTCTCCAACCCCCCAGTTAGGCTGCTGCAAAAACAGCAACAACACAAACAGTGTCGTCATCAGCACGAAAACATCGATATACGACACCATCCAGTTGTCGTCGGCAACGGTTTCACTCTCCGTGATATGCTGCAAATTCATAGCCGGTCGCATCGCCACCTCCTAAACCGCAGCTTTGACTGCTATGCCCCGTGCAATCTGGCTCATAGGCACATCGGTTTTAGCGTGCCCCTGCAGATAACTCAACAGCGTATCCTGAATGGCGGAGGGCGTTCGGTGCTGCTGAATCATGGCGATACCCTCAGCCACCATACTCAGCTGCATGGTGCGCAGATTACGCCGTTGCTCAAGCTTGGTTGCTACAGGCTTGAATAAAAGATTAGCCAGTAACAGTCCATAAAAGGTGGTGACCAGCGCAATCGCCATATCTGCCGTCATGCCCGCGACGGCTCCCCCTTCGACTTCCTGTAGCATGTTGACCAAGCCAACCAGAGATCCGACCATACCAAAGGCCGGTGCAAACGTGGCCATGGAACGAAAGATATTGATCACCGCCGTTTCACGAGCACGATACTGCGATATTTTCCAGTTCAATAAGGCCATCACGTCTTCAGGCGCCTGTTTGTCCCGAACCATTTGCAGCCCCTTTTGCATAAAGGGATCTTTCAACCGCTCCAGCTCTGTGTCGATCTGATTGAATTGATTGCGAAACCACAGTTTGGCAAACATCATGATACGCGCCAGATCCTCCTGCATATCCAGCTGTAGCGTTTCTGTAATCACGCGACTCTGTTTCAGCGCGCCGATCACGTCCTTTAATGGAAAACTCACCAAAATAGCGGTGAGCGTACCACCCAGCACAATCAACAGGCCCGGCAGGTTAAAAAACGTAGACGGGTTGTCGGTGGCAAAGCCAATGGCCAATACCAGAAACAGGCATCCGGTAATCGCCCCCAACAGATTGGAATATTTCATAGACTGCTCCATGCGCATCGCAAGCTCATACAACCTCAAGTCGGAACAAACAAAGAGACCTTAGCCAGAAGATTAAGCACAAAACAGACCAAATTTTATACAACCCGCCAATCTATTGTTTTACAATGACTTAGCAAGCAAAAGTGTGCATTTTCAAGATACAAACGGCAAGCAACTACCCGTTTTTCACTGGGCAGCGGTCAATCGTAGCTCCAATTGCCGCAGGCGTTCACAGGTACCCACATCGAGCCAGAAACCGGGCATCTGCCAGGACTGCACCTGCTGCTGAGTCATCGCGTCTCGCAGTAGTGGCGCGAGCGGACAAAGCGTTTGCGGCTCTACCGCATTGAATAACGCAGGATGTAATAAGGACACCCCCGAATAGGTCAGGCCGATGTCGTCGGCTGTCGCTGGTAAGCGTAATGTGCTGAATGTAGCGCGAGCATCCAGGGGAACGAAATCGCCTGTTGGATGTTCGGGCGGATTTGGTGTCATCGCCAGAATCGCCTGACAAGTCTCTCCATCCACCCGTTCAGCCTGACGCAACAAAGGCTGCAAGTTGCCCTCAAAATACACATCTCCATTTATCAGCAAGAAGGGCTCGCGACAACTCTGCCATGGCCGGGCCTGGGCGATACCGCCCGCCGTTTCCAATAGCTTTTGTTCATGGGAGTAACGTAACTGCAGCCCCCACTTTTCGCCATTACCCAGCTTTGCTGGAATTTGCTCTGCCAACCAATGCGTATTGATGACCACCTCACGCACATTCAGTGCAGCCAGACGCTCAAGGTGGTATTCAATCAGGCATTTGCCCGCCACCTCAAGCAGAGGCTTTGGAGTATGGTCGGTTAATGGTCGCAAACGGGTGCCGAGTCCCGCGGCCAGTATCATGGCGCGCATGACAATCCCTGAACAGCTAGCTGCGGAATCACCACCCGGTCCAGCCAATCGGCAAACTCACGCGTCTCATCATAGTTGGACGCGGCTTCCTGCAGGTAGCGCAGCGTATTGGGAATATCATTCAAATAGGCCAGCTTGCCATCGCGCAGCGCCAGTCGGGCAAAAATACCACTGGCTTTGAGATGTCGCTGCATACCCATCCACTCAAAGTCGCGATAAAAGGTTTCCCAATCGGGGACATCTACACCTCTCGCCTGGACCTCCTGATGGTAATAGTGTGCCCATTGGCTCACCTGTTCTGCTGGCCAGCGTACATAACAGTCGCGCAATAGCGAGACCAGATCGTAGGTTACCGGACCATACACCGCATCCTGAAAATCCAGAATGCCCAGCGAACCATCTGCAAGGCACATCAAATTACGGGAGTGATAATCCCTGTGCACCGCCACACACGGCTGTGCCAGAGCATTTGCTTTTAGCCGTGAAAACAATGCTTCAAGCATGCCTGCTTCGTGGGTGCCCAGCGTTAAGCCCAGTTTTTTATCGATGAGCCAGTCACGAAACAAGGCCATTTCACGATCAAGTAACGCCGCATCATAAGGCGGCAGTGTGGCCGCTGTATCCCGGTTCGCATCTTGCATTGCTGCGAGCTGATCAATGGCCTGGCAATACCAGCGATTGCGCTCGGCAGGGCCTTTGCTCGCCAACTCCCCCAGTAACTGCTGGTCACCAAAGTCACTCAGTAGAAGAAAGCCCAAACTCAGATTGTGCGCGTGCAACTGGGGCACGGCCACACCCACTGCCTGCCATTGCTGCAAAATCTGCACAAAGCTGAGGGAGTTCTCTTTCTCCGGTGGAGCATCCATGGCGATGAGACTACCGCGACGATGTTTAAGTCGAAAATAGCGTCTGAAACTGGCGTCTCCCGAGACCATTTTCAGTACTGGCGTGTCGATATCGAGTTGCTGGCCACACCATGCGGCAAGCTCTTGAGCGCGTGAATCCATAAGGCCTCGTTAGCAGATGGTAGCCCGCATCCTAATCAAAAAGTTAAATGACATCAAAGCATGCAGCGTTTATCATTCACCCTTCATTTCCCTGCGGCGTAATAAGACACTTATCGCGCCGTTTCGTGATTCAGCATTTCCGAGGTAAAGGCATGAGGTTGAGCATCAGGCACTGTGGCATCCTGGCCTCATGGCTGTGTGCTCCGGTTGCGCTGGCGACTACCGACCACTGCGCCTCCTCCGTCACACAGGTGGACGCCCCTGTTTACGAAACCGTTTCCTCCAGTGATCACTCTGAACTGACACTTTTTGCCAATGAGGTGAAATACGAAGAGCAGCGTCTGCTCAAGCTGGATGGCAAAGTAGAAATGCAAGCCGGCAGCGTCCGCGCCTTCAGCGAACAGGCTGAATTTAATCAGGCCGAAGAACGTGCTCGCCTTGAGGGCAACATTCGTATACAGGCTCCGGCCTTGCTGATCGAAGGAGAGCGCGCCGAAATCAATATGGCGTCGCAGGACATGCAGGTCGATGAAGTACGCTTCATCAATCCGCAGAGCGGTATGCGTGGTTCGGCACGGGGTCTGCAACGCGAACAGAATCGCCGTCTGTCCATACACGAGGGTTATTTTACGACCTGCGAGGGTGAGCGGCCGGACTGGTCGATTGCGGCCGAGGAAATCGTACTCGACAATGAAAGTGGTTTTGGCACCGCAAAACATGCCCGCTTCGAAATTCTCGATACGCCGGTCATTTACGTACCCTGGTTCACCTTCCCCATTGATGAGCGACGCAAGTCGGGCTTTTTATATCCCAGTATAGGCAGCGCCAACACGGGGCAGGGCATTCAGCTCAGTACGCCCTACTACTTTAATCTCGCGCCACATTACGATGCCACCTTAACGCCATCCTTCATCAACGAGCGCGGCTGGCACACGGCACTGGAAATGCGCCATCTACACGCGCTGGCCGAAAGCCGGATAGCGCTGGGCTATTTAAAGCAAGACAACTATTACCGCGATGAGCAGGCCAATCAGGGCTTCAGCCGACCAGAAGGCGATCGCTGGGGCGTGAGTTGGCAGCAGGATTTTAATCACGATGCTTCACTACAGGGTTGGGAAGCCACGCTCACATATAGCGCGGTCAGTGACAATGACTATCTGGACGACCTCAATCTGGGCTTGTACACCGGTCCAAATGATTCGCTGAATCGCCAATTAACCTGGCTGTGGGCTGAGAATGGCTGGCAACTCAGCGCAGGCTTGCAGCAAATTCGTCAGCTGGATGATCAACTGGCGCCTGAAAACCGAAATTATCAACGCCTTCCCGAACTTGTGTTTGATGCCAGCTCCAACTGGGGAGCCCTGCTGGGACAATGGCATAGTCGATATGTCTATTTTTATCGCGACAACAAGGAACTCAATGGGCTTGATGCGGCGAACGGCTCACGTCTGCGTCACACTCCCTCAGTCAGCTATCCGCTGGAATGGAGCTGGGCAAGCCTGGAACCACGCATTGGCCTCGATCACACAGATTACTTACTGCAGGACTACCCCCCCCGCGACAATCACCAAAGCCGTACCCTATTGAGTTACGAGCTCGATAGCCGCCTCTACCTGCAACAAGCGATTCCCGCCTGGTCACGATCGGTACGCCATCAATTACAGCCCCGGCTTTACTACATTTACCGCGATGCCCAGAGCCAGGATCACTTGCCTAATTTTGATACCACCGTACCGGCCTTTAATTATGCCCGCCTGTTTGATGCGCGCCGTTTCAGCGGTGGTGACCGTCTGGGCGATATGAATCGCCTCAGCATGGGCCTGCAATCCCACTGGTACGACCGCACTAGTGGTCGCGAACTGGCACAACTGAATGTCGGCCAAATGCTGCACTTTGAACAGCGCGAAGTAAATCTGAATAGCGCTGGGCTCGACGCCTTTGGCGGGCAATCCAATAGCAGCTCGTTTTTTGCTGCAGAAATGCTGCTGCGTCCCAACGAACGCTTCTCGCTCACCTGGGCGGGCCTCTGGGACGATTCAGCCAATCGTACGCACGAAGGCTGGACACGCGTAAGCTATCGTTCGGCCGATTATCAGTCCGTGCTCAATCTGAGTCACCGTTACCGCGCAGCGGATCTGGAGCAAAGTGATGCATCGCTGATATTGCCGGTGACTCAGGACGTCAGTTTTCTGGGTCAATGGCGCTACGACCTGCAATCACATCGTAGCCTCGGCACACTAGCCGGGCTGGAATATCAAAGTTGCTGTTGGCGCATGCAACTGTTTGCCCAGAGTTATCTCGATGATGACTCCGAAATCAAACGCAGCATACAATTGCGCTTTCACCTCAAGGGTCTGGGTGGCTTTGGTGCCAACACCGACGCTTTGGACCAACAGATTCCGGGCTATCAAGCGCGAGAGGAGTACATAAATTAACATGCAAGTTCGCAACACCCTGTTCATGCTGCTGGGATTGATTCTCTCAGCGCAGATTCATGCTGCAACCGAGTCGGTATTACTCGACAAAATCATCGCCATCGTAGATGAAGATATTGTGATGCAGTCAGAGCTGCAGCAGCGCATCAAGTCCATCTCTCTGCGATTAAGAGCACAAGGTACTCCACTGCCACCTCAGGATGTGATGGCCGAGCGTGTGCTCGATCAGTTGATTCTCGAGAGCGTGCAGCTGCAACTGGCAAAACGCGCAGGTATTCGGATCAGCGATAATCAGCTCAACCAGACTATTCGCAACATTGCCCGCAGCAACCAAATGACACTGGAGCAGTTTGAAGCCCAACTGGAGCGCGAAGGAGAAACCTATTCGAGTGCGCGTGAGCAGATTCGCCGAGAAATGATCATCGGGCGCATTCAGCAACGTGAAGTCGACCGCCGCGTCCGTGTTACAGAACAGGAAGTAGAAACCTTTCTCGCGTCTAAAGAAGGACGTACCCAGAGCGGAACGGAATACAACATAGGACACATATTGGTAGCCGTGCCTGAAGGAGCCAGCAAAGCAGACGAAACTGCAGCGCGCAAACGCGCCGAAAACATACTCGCCGACTTGCGCGCCGGTGCGGATTTTCAACAAATGGCCGTTGCCCGTTCCGATGGACGCCAGGCGCTGAATGGCGGTGTGATTGGCTGGCGCAAGGAAAACGAACTGCCCTCCATCGCTGCCGACATCATTCCCAACCTGGCCATACGCGAACCGTCAGGCTTGTTGCGCACAGGCAGTGGTTTTCACATCGTGACGGTACTCGATAAACGCGGCGGTCAGCAGATGATTGTTGAGCAGGCACTCACCCGACACATTCTCATCAGCCCCAGCGCGATTCGCAGCGAAGATGAAGCCGAAGCCATTGCACAAAAACTGTATAGCCGCATTATTCAAGGCGACGATTTTGCCAGCTTGGCAAAATCCAACTCCGATGATCCGGTTTCGGCCATCGATGGTGGCGACCTGGGCTGGGTCAGTCCCGGCCAAATGGTGCCTGAATTCGAAAACATCATGCAACAAACGGCTACGGGCGAAGTCAGTGAACCATTCCGCTCCAAGTTTGGCTGGCATATTCTGCAAGTGCAGGATCGTCGCCAGGAAGATATCGGCGCCCTCATGCAAAGCAATCAGGCGCGCCAAGTGATTCACCGTCGCAAATACGAAGAAGAGCTAGCCAATTGGCTATTGGAAATTCGCAGTGAGGCCTTTGTCAGCATCAAAGATGAGCGCTTCAAATCACTAGAGGACAGCTAAGTGCCCGGCTTGCCCCTCACTATTACACCCGGTGAACCTGCAGGTATAGGCCCGGATCTGCTGATACAGCTTTGCCAGCAACAGGCCGTGCCGCACGTATTGATTGCCAATGCGGAGCTGCTCCGGCAAAGAGCCGGGCAACTGGGCCTTCAAGTGAATGTGCAGGCATGGCAGGGCGAAGAGCTGTGTGCCGCTGAGCCCGGTAATTTATGGGTGCATGATGTGGCACTGAACGAAACGGTCAACGCAGGACTGTTAAGCGTTCAAAATGCCAAGTACGTGATCGATTGTCTCGATGTGGCCATTGATGGTTGCCTGCAAGGTCGATTTGGCGGCATGGTCACCGGCCCGGTGCACAAAGGTGTCATTAATGAGGCTGGGCTAGCATTTAGCGGGCATACCGAATATCTGCAGGAACGTTGTGGCGTAGAGCGCGTAGTGATGATGCTGGCGACAGACTCCCTGCGCGTTGCGCTGGCCACCACGCATCTGCCATTGCGCGATGTCGCCGCCACGCTCACGCAGGAGCGCCTAAGGCAGGTATTGCATATTTTACTGCATGACTTACGATCGACCTTTGGTATTACTCGACCAAAGATCTTAGTCGCCGGGCTCAACCCTCATGCCGGCGAAGG
>JBFHVM010000036.1:0-15825 GCA_041589495.1 Oleiphilaceae bacterium
ACAGTGTTTAAAAATCGACGGTGCAAGTTCTGCGTTTTGACAGTAGCATGGACCAAGCGACCTAAACATATCCATGATAGAGGAGAGGGATCATGCGAAAGCTAATAATAATGGCAGCAATGACGGCGGGTTTCTTTACACCTTCGGTCCTGACCGGCGATGCCGCGGCCGGTAAAGCCAAGGCTGCGGTTTGCGCAGCATGTCACGGCCAGAATGGCATGGCGACCATAAATACTTACCCTAACCTGGCGGGTCAGAATGAGCAGTACCTGGTTTTGTCGATGAAAGCGTATAAAAGCAAACAGCGTAATGGTGGCATGGCTTCGGTCATGCAGGCTCAAATGGCTGCCATGAGCGAGGAGGATATTGCGAACCTCGCCGCCTACTATGCTTCACTGAAATAAAAGCGCTATCTAATCCGGATTCACTATCTCGTAGCTGGGCACATATTCGCTGCCCGGCAACTTCATACGGCCTTCGGCAACGAAGGCTTCGAGCAGGCCTTCGAGTTGGGTGAGTATTTCCGGATCACCACTGATTTTGAAGGGGCCGTTCTCCTGCACTTGGCGAATGCCCTGTTCTTTTACATTGCCCGCCACAATACCCGAAAACGCCTGACGTAGATTGGAAGCCAACTCATGAGTAGGTTGGTCCTTATTGAGTTGCAGTGCCGCCATATTCTTGTGGGTAGGCTCAAAGGGCGCCTGAAACACCGGATCGACCTTGAGCAGCCAGTTAAAGTAATAAGCATCGCGACGAGTGCGACGGTATTGGTGCACCTGCTCCAGCCCGGCCTTAATATGCTTGGCGACTTTTTCGGGGTCATCAATAATAATTTCGTAGCGCGCGCGGGCTTCCTCGCCAAGCGTTTTGGCAATGAACTCATCGATCATGGCAAAGTAGCCTTCATTATCTCGTGAGCCCGTGAAAATCAACGGAAAGGGCATGTTGGCGTTGTCGGGATGCAACAGTATGCCGAGCATGTAAAGAATTTCTTCAGCCGTGCCCACACCACCAGGAAACACAATGATGCCGTGGCCCAAGCGAACGAAGGCTTCGAGACGCTTTTCGATGTCCGGCAATATAGTCAGCTCGTTGACAATGGGGTTGGGCGACTCGGCGGCGATAATGCCGGGCTCCGTGACGCCAATGTAACGGCCCAGGCTATGGCGCTGTTTGGCATGCCCTACGGCGGCTCCTTTCATTGGCCCTTTCATGGCGCCGGGTCCACAACCGGTACAGATATTGAGCGCCCGCAAGCCAAGCTGATATCCGACTTCTTTGGTGTAATCGTACTCTTCACGCGAGATGGAGTGTCCGCCCCAACATACTACAATGTCGGGGCTTTCAAGGGCATGGAGCAGGTTAGCATTGCGCAGAAGGTGAAAGATAAAATTGGTGACGTGCTCGGAGCGGCTCAGGTCCAGCGCATTGTTTTTGGCCACCACGCTGTTGGTATAAATAATATCGCGTAGCACGGCAAACAGATGATTCTTGATACCTTCGATCATTTCGCCGTCGACAAAGGCGGTTTCGGGCGCATTGACGATTTCGAGTTTGATGCCTCGGGGTTGTTGTACCACGCTGATGTCGAAGTCGCGGTAGGAAGCCATCAGAGCTTCACTGTCATCGGTCAACACGCCGCAATTGAGCACGGCCAGTGCACAACGGCGAAAAATATCATGCAGATGCTGGTTGTTTTTATTACGCAGCAGGTTCACTTCGTAACGGGAGAGAATATCCATACTGCCCTTGGGGGTAACGCGGGCATTAACGCCTTGATGGGGCATAAATCTATCCTTAGGCTGGCGGGCCGGTAAGCGTTGACTGATAAAGTGCGTAGACTATAAGTATAGGCAGGCGCACTCAGGCTAACTTGGTATTTATGCGCCATTTTTGTTCAGATTACGTTAAAATACGCGGCTTTTTTTACCCGGGTCAGGCCATGGAGTTCATCATTAAACTGTTTCCAGAAATTACCATCAAGAGCAAGCCAGTGCGTCAGCGTCTGGTCAAGCAGCTGCGCCAGAATGTGCAGGTGGTCTTGGGCAAGCACTTTGATGGTGTGAAAGTGCAGGGCTTTTGGGATAAAGTCGAAGTGCGACTGGTTGAAGGAGCAGAGCATCAGGGCGAGGCCGTTGCGCGTACCCTGCAGGACATCCCCGGCATTGCCAATATTCTGCGCGTGCAGAGCTATACCGTCGACAACATCGATGACAACTTCGATGCCATTTTGCAATTATGTAAAAACGCTTTTGCTGAACAGATTGCCGGCAAGCGTTTTGTCGTGCGTATTAAACGTACGGGTGATCATCGTTTTACCTCTCATGAACTGGAGCGCTACATCGGTGGCGGTTTGCTGAAAGAAACCGATGCGCTTGGAGTCGATCTTAAAAATGCCGATTACACCGTAAAACTCGAAGTGCGCAATAACGATGTGCACCTGGTAGAAGAGCGCTACGAAGGCCTTGGCGGTTATCCAATGGGTACGCAGGACCCTGTGCTGTCGCTGATTTCGGGTGGTTTCGATTCCACCGTGTCGAGTTATCTGACCATGAAGCGAGGCCTGAAAACCCACTTTTGCTTCTTCAATCTAGGGGGGGCCGCGCATGAGATTGGCGTGAAGCAGGTTTCGCTTTACCTATGGGAGCGCTATGGCATTAGTCACCGGGTAAAATTTGTCACTGTTAACTTCGAAGACGTGGTTGGGGAGATTCTCAAAAACGTGCACCACTCCCAAATGGGGGTCGTGCTCAAGCGCATGATGATGCGTGCCGCCTCCGAGGTGGCCAAGCGTATGGATGTGGCAGCGCTGGTAACCGGCGAGAGTGTGGCTCAAGTGTCGAGCCAGACTCTCGCCAACCTAAGCGTCATCGATGAGGTGACCAACATGCTGACCCTGCGCCCACTGGTAACCATGGACAAGCTGGATATTATTCGCATTGCCGCCAACATTGGCACCGAAGAGTTTGCTAAGAATATGCCCGAGTACTGTGGCGTGATTTCGGATCGGCCCACCACACGGGCAACCTTGCAGCGAATTGAAGAAGAGGAAGCCAAGTTCGACTTCGCGGTGCTCGACAAAGCCATCAATGAGCGTGAAATTCTGAAAATTGATCAGGTAATGGCGAGCCAGAAGACCATTGCCAATGTGGACTTGGTCGCTGTGCCCGATGTGAATGACGTGATCATCGATATTCGTCATCCCGATGAGCAGGAAAAGCACCCACTGGAGCTTACCAATAACCGCATTGAGCCCATTGCTTTTTACGAACTGATGTCGAGCCTCGACAAACTCGACAAAGCGCAGTCTTATTTACTGTATTGTGAGCAGGGCACCATGAGCCAGCTGCATGCCAGTCATCTCAAGGGCATGGGATATGAACAAATGGCGGTGTATTTACCCAAGGACGCCAATAAAAAAGCTTAAGTAAATAAAGAAATGGTGAGTCGTGAGTGACTTACCGCTGTTTTTAAAGCCCTGGCAAGCAATGCATTCGCTAGCGACTCAGGGCTGTTGGCCGTGCAGGGCTTTGCAGACCCTGTTGCCAACACAGCCACACGTGAATCTGACGGGCAATGCTCTGCCACTGATTGGCTTTGGGTAGCCAGTGGCCGGCTCCGCTCAAACAATGAAAGTGACTGGTTCCAGTAAACTGTTCGCTGATACGCTTGCAGCTGCTGCTCGGCGTCAAACGATCTTCACTACCCACCAGGGTCAGTACAGGGCAGTCGATTAATTCGGCATCTACACGCGCCTGTTGCTGACGATCGAGATACCATAAGGCAATCTCAAACAGTGCCTGACCCGACTCATAGCAGAGCTGCTCATACAGGTGTTCATGCTCTGCCTCGGGTAGCCCGTTAAACAGGCCAAACCGTGCAGCCGCCAGGCTGGGTTTGTGGGCTTTGCGCCAAAACAGAGGTGTAGCCAGTGGTTTCAGTAGGGTGCGACAGGCATCCTGGTGAAACAGTGTGACGCCTGAAGACGGTGCGGGAGCCAGCAACACGAGAGCCTTGGGACGTACCGCACTGGCCAGTTGTTGTGCTAATAATGCACCCATGGAGTGGCCCACGATGACCGCAGGTTCGCCGATGTCGCGATAGGCCTTTTCGAGATGCTGGCGGTAGTCGTTCAGGCCTAGTCCGGCGGTATCCGAAACCTGATTGGCGGTAAAGTGCTGGGGCAACGAGGGGGCATAACATCGGTAGCCGAGTTCCTGAAAGAAACTGCGAAAATCATCCCAGATGCGGCCACTGCTCCACATACCGTGGATGAAAAAAAGCGGTGTCATATTGGCTCCTTAAAACTTGAGGTTATTCTCAAGTTTTAAGGCGGTTAAAGCAAGAAAAATAAGCACTTAGCGCTGTTTTGGAAAAGTATTGTGCGCAATGATGTCAAGTGTTTTTGCTGCCATGAAGCTTAACTTGTGAACGCGCTTGCGCTCTCTTCAATTATCATGGAGCCCTTTGTGAACTTGCTTTACCATGCTGTAAAGGGTTTGAGCCAAATAACAGGGATTGACCATGTCACTAGCAACCAACGTGGGCCGGCGGGAACGCAACAAAATTGCTAATAGGCGCCAAATACTTGAAGGTGGCCTCAAAGTGTTCTCGGATATCGGTTACGATGCTTCCACGATTACCGATATCGTTAAAGCCAGCGGCCTGAGTGTTGGAACATTTTATAATTACTATGGTGATAAGGATTCCGTATTTGCCGAGCTGGTGAGTGAGTTGCTCCATGAGACGCGCAAGGCGCTCAATGATGCGCGCCACCATGCGACCACTATAGAGGAATTCATTATCGGAGCGTTCCACGCCTATGGAACACTCATTGATGCCAATCCGGGTATGCGCCATCTTATAGCCAAAAATACCCATGCGTTTCGGCAGTTTGTATTTGGTGGCGGCGAAATAGCAGGAATCGTTGCCGACCTTGAAAACGATATGAGTGAAGCTATTCAACATGGTTTATTGCCGCCCTTCCATGTGCGCATGATGACGTCTGCCATGATTGGAGCGGGTATGGAAGTTTTTTCGCACGAAGATCAGAAGGATCCCATGAGCTCAGAAGATAAAGCAGAGTTTTTGGGTAATCTTTTTCTGGGAGGAATTCGCCAGCTTGCACATGACCGTATTGCGGCAGAAAAATGAATTAAAAGTTAGTAACTGAACTTTTTGTACTTCGTTTAGTCTCTAGCTGCGGTTCAGATAAAGCCTATCTGAAAAGACCCTAGACTCGAACTGAAGGATAGATACCATGAGTAAAACAGCATCTCTTAGTAAAAGCGCACTTGCAGGCCTGATTGCAGCGGGTGTCATGGCGGCGTCTTCCGATGCTTTTGCCAGCAAACCCAAAATGGAGAAATGCATGGGCATTGCCAAAGCGGGCATGAATGATTGTGGCACCAGCAAGCACAGCTGTGCCGGTCAGGCCACTAAAGACGGCGACCCTGAAGAGTGGGTATACGTACCCGAAGGCACTTGCCAAAAAATCGTTAACGGTAAAGTAAAGTAAGTCTGCCTGTTGCAATGGCCGCTCCGCGACACATCTTATCATCTGTTTCCGGAGCGGGCATCGGTCTGCGAAGTGCTCATTACGAGGCCATTCTCGACGAAATACCCGATATTCCCTGGCTAGAAGCCCTAACAGACAACTATTTAAATCCTGGTGGCCGGCCGTTGGCCATGCTCATGGCGGTTCGTGAGCACTATCCTCTTACACTGCATGGTGTGGGTATGTCGTTAGGTGGGATCGATCCTCTGGATGCCAGCTATTTCAAAGCACTAAGAGGACTGATTGATCGCGTCGCTCCGGTCTACGTATCGGATCATTTATGCTGGACCCATCATGCGGGTGTACACAGCAACGATCTGTTGCCCATGCCCTACACAGAGGATGCCTTACGGCACGTGACTGAGCGCATACGACAGGTGCAGGAAACGCTGGGCCGGGAAATCCTGATCGAAAATGTCTCTTCCTACCTCAGTTACCAGGCCAGTGAGATGAGCGAAGCGGAGTTTCTCGCCGAGGTAGTTCAGCAGGCTGGCTGTGGCTTGCTTTGTGACGTCAATAATATTTACGTCAGTGCGCATAATCATGGAGATGATCCATTGGCGTATCTCGATTGTCTGCCCAAGGAGGCGATTCGTGAATTGCATCTGGCCGGCTTTGCCGATCAAGGTGATTTTTTATTGGATACCCACGGTGCTGCTGTGCATGAAGAAGTCTGGCAACTTTATCAAGAGGCCCTGGCACGCTTCGGCCCGGTGCCCACGCTGATTGAGTGGGATACCGATATACCGGAATTATCGGTGCTGCTGGCTGAGCGTGAAAAGGCCGCAAGCTTGATGCGAGAGGTCGATGAGCAGGCAGCTTGAGCAAACTTACGCGGCCTTTATGCGCGGCATGTATGATTCTGTTGACGATGCCCAGGCAGAGAAATGGGTCCTATCAACCCACAAACGCTCGGCCACAGACCAATTATCCACTTATAGGGGCAGCGTGCATGCTGGCCTGCAAAAGGCCCTTGCTGATATTTATCCGGCCATCATAAATGGTCTGGGTGAGGGTAACTTTCGTCGTTTAGCTATGGATTATGTCAACGCCCACCCTTCCACTTCATCTAATCTGGACGATTACGGAGCATACCTGCCTGCGTTTATTAATCAGCATCCCGCCCTCAGCGAACTTGCCTATCTGAAATATGTGGCCCGGCTCGATTGGGCGTGGCATCGCGCGTTTCATGCTGAGGATTCCGCGCCGTTAAATGCTGCGCTTCTGGCTGAAGGTTTGCAGCAGAACATGGAGAATATGCCGCTTGCGGTAGCGCCGGGTTGCGAACTGATTACGAGCGATGTTCCCCTCTACGATATCTGGCGCATGAATCGCAATCTGATCGTCGAGCAGCAAATAGATTTGCAGGCAGGAGCGCAATCCTGTCTGGTGTGGCGTCTGGGGTTCGAGGTATGTGTAGGATTAGCCGATCCGATGGATCAGGCAATTTATTCGGCCTTTAAAAAAGAGGCACGTTGTGGAACGAAAACACCGGAGCTGTTGTCCAAGTTCGACCAGGAGCAAGTGGCCGCGGGTTTGGTGAAAGCCTTGTCGCATCAGTGGCTGATCAGTCACGACAAGCACGCATAAGTGCAAGGTTCGCCTGCTCAGATCGCAATCATTGGAGCAGGAAGATCACATGATTAAAACTCTCAGCCCGCATTACTTACAACTTACCCATTGGGTAGACCAAACCCAGGATGTTCTCAATCTCGTATTTCGTCTTTACCTGGCCAAGGTGTTCTTTATGGCAGGCCTCACCAAAATCAAAAGCTGGGATACGACGCTCATGTTGTTCGAATACGAGTATGCGGTGCCTGTTTTACCCTTCGGTATTGCGGCCTATCTGGCGACGGCTGCGGAACTGGTGCTGCCGGTATTGCTAGTGCTGGGTCTGGCCGGACGTTTTGGGGCCTCGGGGCTGTTTATTGTTAACTACATCGCGGCGATCAGCTACCCGGATATTAGCCCAGCGGGCATTAACGACCACTACTTTTGGGGGACAATGCTCTTGGTGATTATGGTGTATGGCCCCGGGAAGCTATCTCTCGATCGCTGGCTACAGCGCCGTTTTTTTGCGCAGCATGCGCCTAATCCAGCCTAATTGAACCATCGAGACTTGTGTTGCGTAACAAGAGTAGTCAGACTGCGCCCCAAGGCCGTATCTGGCACATTCTAACGTTTTACATAAGGCCTCGGAGGAATTGCATGGACATTGGAGATTATCGCCGCGAGTATATGAGTGCCGGGCTCGAACTCGACCAACTGGATCGCGATCCGGTCAAACAGTTCGAAAGCTGGTTTCAGCAGGCGAAAACCGCAGGCGTAGAAGACGCCAATGCTCTGAGTCTGGCCACCTACGACCCCATCGAGGGGCCAAGTGTGCGAACAGTGCTGCTCAAGCTCTTTGATGAAAAAGGTTTCGTATTTTTTACCAACTACAACAGTCGAAAATCAAAACAAATAGAGGCGACAGGGCAGGCGGCCATGCTGTTCCCTTGGCTCCCCCTTAATCGTCAAGTGAAAATTGAAGGACGTTGCGAGCGCATTAGTGGCATGGAGTCGGCACGCTATTTTGCGTCCAGGCCGCGAGGTAGTCAGATTGGCGCATGGTGCAGTGATCAGAGTGAGGTGATTGAATCCCGCGCTTTTCTCGAGCAAAAGTTTCGCGAAGCAGCAGAGCGCTTTAAATCCGGCGGGATTCCCTTACCTTCGTTTTGGGGGGGATATCGATTGGTTCCCCATTTAATTGAATTCTGGCAGGGGCGTGAGAACCGTTTGCACGACCGCTTTCAATATCGTCGCGATGAAGCCGGTGCATGGAGTATAGAGCGTTTGGCTCCCTGATCAGGGCGCGTTAGTTTTCGCCGCTTTCTGTGAATTTTCCCCTGGGCTTTGGGCCGCACTGTCTGCTTCGTCTGCGGCGAATTCGTCTTGCGGTGTAGCCGGTTGTTTGGTCTGGGCCGCCTGTTTGAGCGCGGCGTTTTCATCCAGAGTCCGTTTCAGTCGATCTTGTAATACCTGCAACTTGTCTGTTACCTGCTGCGCTAGCATCTCGCTTTGCAGGCCTCGAGCTTCGGCTGTATCGAGTGCAGTTTGCAAGTTACGTGCGCGCGCCTGCAACGTGCCAATGCTGCGATGGCGTGTCGCCAACTGGGCTTCGAGTGCACTCAGTAAGTCCTGTTGCCGGGCAATTTCCCTGTCGCGCGTGGCCAGTTCATTTTTGTAGTGGGCCATGAGCTGCTCCAGTTGCTGAAGGTCGCTTTCCTGATATTCGATAAAGGCTTCATTGATGTCGATGGTCAGGTACTCGTCTTCAAGCTGGGATCTTAAATCGGCCAGTTGTTTGGCGAGGGTGTTCGCGGACTGACTTAGGGCTTCTTTTTCGGCCAGTGTCGCAGCCTGATTGCCGCGCAGGTCGGTAATTTCCTGTTGTAATTGCTCGCTGGTGGCTCTGACTTCGCCCAACATGGATTTAGTTTTTTCCAGCTCATTGCGTTTATTGGCGAGGCGATTGGTGGCACGCAATACCTCTTCTTGTGTCATATTGAGTACCGAGGCCAGTTTATCGATATTTTGAGTGGCTGAGGTAACCTGCTCGAGGGCGCTTTGCTTGTGCGTAAAATGCAGGTAGGAGGCATAGCCGGCCGCGACACAGATGAACAATAAAAGGGGCAGTACCAACACGCTGCGTTGTTTTTGACGTGCCTCGAGGTTGTCCCGCTGGCGCCGCACCGTTAGCAGTTGTCGTTCCACTTCGAGGGAGTCGTCATTCAGCTTGCGTTCGCGTTGAATGAGTTCCTGTGCTTTTTTTTGATTGGCACGTTCTTTTTCAGCTACCCGCTCCTGATGCGCCTTGAGCCGCTCTTCGGTGTTTGCCTGCTGCTGCACTCTACGTTCGAGAGCGTCTTCCTTTACGCGCAGGGCACGTTCGCGTCGCTCCAGTTCTTGTTCTTCTTTGCGCAGCACCTGATTTAACTCCTTGGATGTAATGCTTTTTTATAGCATAGCTGATTAAATTCAGAGCGCTTCGAGCTTGGCATAAGACAACACCAGCCACTTACTGCCGTGTTCGGTAAAGTGGACCTGCACCCTTGCGTGCGGGCCCTTGCCTTCGTAGTTGAGCACCGTACCTTCGCCAAACTTGGCGTGCTTGACCAGCTGGCCCAGCTGAAAGGCCGGCGCCTCCTCGTTCAACATGGGGCTGGCACCAAAACTCACCGGGCGCGAAACAGCATTTTTAAGCCGTACTTCGCGCAGCAGCTGAGCCGGTATTTCACGTATAAAACGTGAAATGGGGTGGTATTTGTCCTGCCCGTACAGGCGGCGTGCTTCGGCATGGGTCATAACCAGTTTTTCCATGGCACGCGTGATGCCTACGTAACAGAGGCGACGCTCTTCTTCGAGACGGCCGGGTTCTTCGAGAGACATTTGGTGCGGAAACAGTCCTTCCTCCATGCCGGCCAATAGCACCAGAGGGAATTCCAGCCCTTTGGCCGAGTGCAGGGTCATCATCTGTACGCTGTCCTCGTGCTCATCGGCTTGCCGTTCCCCGGCATCCAGCGCCGCCTGCGCAATAAAGTCGGCCAGAGGCGTCAACTCGGGTTCTTCCTGGTCGTAGTCGCGGGTTGCGTTAATTAATTCCAGAAGGTTTTCTTTACGGGCCTGCCCCTTCTCGCCTTTTTCACTGGCGTGATAATCAAGCAGGCCTGTGTCTTTAACCACTCGCTCGGTGAGCCCCGCCAAACTGCTGTCGCTCGCGCTTTCGGCAAATTCATCGATCATACCCACAAAGTGTGCCAGTGATGTGGCGGCTTTGCCCTTGAACAACCCCAGTTGCAGACGCTCAACCGTGGCCTGCCAAAGCGAGGAGCCCTGATCACGGGCGTGCTCGCGGAGATCGCTCAGGGTTTTATTGCCTACCCCGCGAGGAGGTACATTGACCACGCGTTCAAAAGCGGCATCGTCATGGCGATAGTGTACGAGGCGCAGGTAAGAAACGGCGTTACGTATTTCCTGACGATCATAAAAACGCAATCCTCCATAAATGCGGTAGGGGATTCCCTGGCGTAACAATGCTTCTTCCAGTACACGGGATTGAGCATTGGAGCGATAGAGAATGGCGATTTCACGACGTAAGCGACCCTGGCTGGCCCACTGGCTAATCTGGTCGGCAAGATAATTGGCTTCGTCCTGCTCATTGAAGGCGGCGTAAAGGTCGATGGGCTCGCCATCTTCACCCTGGGTCCACAGGTCTTTACCGAGCCGCCCACCATTGTGTGAAATCAGCGCATTGGCGGCACTGAGAATGGTGTTGGTGGAGCGATAGTTCTGCTCCAAACGCACCATCAGCGTATTACCAAAATCCTGTTGGAACTGCTGAATGTTTTCGATACGAGCACCTCGCCAGCCGTAAATGGACTGATCATCATCGCCCACCACCATAATGGGTACACGGTCGCCGGCCAGTACGCGCAACCAGGCGTACTGAATTGTGTTGGTGTCCTGAAATTCGTCCACCAGTAGATAGCGAAAGCGCTCCTGATAGTGGGCCAGTAACTGCGGCTGATTGAGCCAAAGCTCATGCGCACGCAGCAGCAATTCGCCAAAGTCCACTAATCCGGATTGTTGGCACTGTTGCTCGTAAGCGCGATACAAGTCCGCCATGGTGCGCGAAAACAGATCCTGGCTGGGGGGGAGGTAAGCGGCGCGAAGCCCCTCATCCTTTTGGCGGTTGATAAAGCCCTGCACTTGCTTGGGCTGAAAGCGGGCTTCATCTACCCCCTTTTCACGCATAATGCGTTTAAGGATGCGGAGCTGATCATCTGAGTCGAGGATCTGGAAATTTTCGGGCAGGTTGGCATCGCGCCAATGCGCACGCAGCAAGCGGTGAGCAATGCCGTGAAAGGTGCCAAACCACATACCCTGTGTAGGCAGTGAAAGCATCTCTTCGATGCGCCCGCGCATTTCGCGCGCCGCCTTGTTAGTGAAGGTAACGGCCATCACTGCGCCCGGATGGAGGTTTTCTATCTGCATCAGCCATGCGATGCGGTGCACGAGCACGCGTGTTTTACCACTACCGGCGCCCGCCAGTACCAGTATATTTTGTAGTGGGGCTGCCACAGCTTCGCGCTGGGCATCGTTCAGGCCATCAAGCAGGTGTGAAACATCCATGACTAAGCGATTATGTTGCTGAAAAAGGGCGCCCAGTATAGCAGCGCAAAACCTCAACGACAGTAGGGAGTGCTTGGCGATACAGAAGGGCAAATCAAAACAGGCGAATTCTGACGCAGTTTCAGGGTACAATGTGATCAAAACGATAACGATACTGTTTCATGCTTGTCCCTCTGCTGAAAGTTTTGCGCCCACCGGCTGCGTTGCGAAATCAGGAAAGACTGGCCTTCTTTGGCCTGTTTCTGATGGCAGCTATGATTTGGTGGCAGGAAGTGACCGCGCAGCACGCCGGGCTCGGTTTCATTCTGCTACTGGTGTTGTGTTTTGTCCTCGCGCTGGGCAACCTGACGCGTGCATGGCATAACGAAGCGCGCTTCTTCCAAGTCTTCGAAACGTTGTCGCCCGTCTGTGCAGGCGTGCTTTGGGCTCTGCTTGCCACGGGCTTCCCCGAACAGGATGCCGCTGCACTGCTGGTCTACATGCTGCTGTCGGTGTTGCTGCTGCTGGCGATCATGCCTTTTGGTTCCTTCAATGCCTTTATCTTTTCCCTCCCCCTGTTGCTGGCTTCCAACACGCTGGTCGCGCAGGGCCCGTGGGAGCAGGCGTTACACATTAACTTGCTGGTTTGTTTAAGTTTTTTGGTATTTTGGTATGGCGCCATGCGTAACAGCCCTGTTTATGGTGACTCGTCTCAGGGGCAGAGTGACGTATTGCAGCTGAGTGGCGAATTGCAACGACTGCGCGAAAGCATGGAAAACGACCGTCGCGACCGGCAAGCTCTGGAGGCGCTGCTCAAAGAAAAAGAGCGGGATCTGGAACAGGAAATTCGCGAGCGTACCAAAGCGCTGCAGGATGCCAATACACAGTTGAGTCAACAGATTGCCCTGCGGAAAACCATCAGTGATGCACTGGTTAAAAGCCAGACCCGCCTTACCCAAGCCATCGATGCCTCTCGTCTTGGCCTGATCGACTGGGATGTGGCCAATAAGCAGTTTTACCAGTCGGCCTTCCATAAGCATTTTGGTGAGCGCGAGCAGGAATCTGATGCGGTCATTACCACGCTTAAAAAGGTGATTCATCCGCGTGATTACGAGCAGGTGCGCGATACGCTCAATGCGGCACTGCGCGGCGAATTGAACGACTATCAGCTGCAGTATCGGGTTGCTGACGGTGACGATTGGCTGTGGATAGAAGAGTGCGGCCGTGTAGTGGATAAGAATACCGCCGGACATGCGCTGCGCATATTGGGCACACGCCGCAACGTGCAGACCGAGATGCTGCGCGACGAGCAGGTAAGATTGGCCAAAAGTGTGTTTGATCATACTTCTGAGGGCGTATTTGTGCTTGACGAGCAAGCGCACTTTTTGTCCGTTAACCCGGCCTTCAGCGAGATCACCGGGCATAGCGCCGATTCCCTGGTAGGGGAGTCTCTGCTGCAGGTGAGTGCTACCCCCCAAAAAGAAGAAGTGTTTGCCCAAGTGCTGGCATCGGTGCGTGAGACCGGTCGCTGGCAGGGTGAATTGCTCGAGAAGAGATTGCATGGCGATTACTTTCCGCAGTGGACGCAGATCAACGGCATTTTTGATGATCAGGGACGCATCAAGTATTTTGCAGGGCTGATTTCAGATTTGAGCGACCGAAAAGCCACTGACGAAAAGCTCGATTATTTGCTCAATTACGACGCCCTCACACGCTTGGCCAACCGGGTACAGTTCCGAGATCAACTCCATCGGGCTCTGTTGCGTTTTAAAGACAGGGCTGTGCCCTTTGCGCTGGTCAGTCTGGATATTGACCGCTTTAAACAGTTCAACGACAGCTTTGGTCACGAAATGGCTGACCAACTGCTCCGGCAAGTGGCGGAGCGCCTCAGCGCTCATGTTCAAAAAGTCGATATTCTGGCTCGCGTGGGTGCCAATGAGTTTGCCTGTATCGTCGCCTGCCAGCCGGGTTTTGATCTTCATGTATTTGCCGAGCGCCTGCTGTACAGTGTGACCCAAAAGCCCTGTGTGATGGATGGGCATGAGCTTATGTTGTCTTGCAGTGTAGGGGTTGCCCGGGTACCCGAACATGCCGAGGACATTGAGCATCTGGTGCAATATGCGGCTTTGGCGATAGAGAAAGCCAAGTTTATGGGCGGTAATCAGGTGCAGTTGTTCGACGATAGTCTGCGCTCATTTTCGCGGCAGCGACTGGAGATCGAACAGGACCTGCGCAAGGCCCTGGCCAATGACGAGCTTGAGGTGCATTATCAACCCAAAATGGATCTCAAGACCCGGCGCATTCTGTCTTACGAAGCACTGATACGCTGGCGACACCCGGTGCGCGGACTGGTTTCTCCCGATGACTTTGTGAATATTGCCGAAGAAAGCGGCCTGATTTCGGATTTGGGGGCTTATGTGCTGGAGCATGCCTGTCGCCAGACCCGTAAGTGGCAGGAGGCCGGATTCGGCAATCTGCAGGTATCGGTAAATCTTTCAACACGGCAACTGCGTGATCCAGGCCTGCTACATCTGATTCGCTCAGCTCTGACCGATACGGCCATCGACCCGGCGAGTGTGGAGCTGGAGCTCACCGAAAGTGCCGTGATGGAAGACATGCAAAGCACACTTACCGTGCTGCAATCGCTACGAGATATTGGTTTGAAGATTTCAATTGATGACTTTGGTACCGGATACTCTTCATTGAGCTATTTGCGCCACTTACCCGTCGATACTTTAAAAATTGACCGTGCTTTTGTGGAGCATATTGAGCACTCGAAAGATCAACAGGCCATCGCCCGTGCGATTATTGTTTTGGGAACGAGTCTTAATTTGCAGATCGTTGCAGAAGGGGTGGAAAACGACTCACAGTTGGCGCGTCTCGAGGCTTATGGTTGCGATCTGGTGCAGGGTTACCATATTTCGCGTCCTCTGCCCGCCGCAGCAATGGAAGATTTGCTGCGTACCCAACGAGAGGGCAATACGCAGCCCTCGCCAGTTTAAGCTATTCCCACTCCTCGCCGGTAATTGCCTCGGTGAGATATTCCTCAACAAATTCAGGCTCGCTCATCACGCGAATACCTTTGGGTATGGTGCTAATGGTTTCGTTGGGCGTTAATTCGCTGGTCACACATAGGGTGGTAAGGTTGTTAACCCTGCTACCAACGATGGCTCCAGCTTCAATGGCCAGTTCGGTGAGGTATTCGATTTCGTCTTCGTGTACCGCTTCAAAACCAGATATGTTAAGGGGGCCCATAAAAACCACCACTTGATTCTTGAGTGTTCTATGTTCGCTGAGCATGTTACGACTGCTCCCCTTTGCTTGCCAATCATGATGTCTAACCAGAGTTTAGACCTCCCTCTGCACTGGCAACCCAATAAATTGTCCTATATACGGGCGGCATAAGATGCTTTGGTTGTAAGGCGAAAATCGCCGCTAAGGGGCTTTTGGCAGGCGAGTAGGAAAGGGAAGTAATTTGCCCCGGAAGAGTTGGCTCACGCGGGGCAAAGTTTTTTTATAGCTTACAGGTAGTTATCGTCGTCCTGAATACTCAGACGGTCTGTGGTCGAGCTGAGCTCGGCCGGGGAACTTGCATCGGAGCCCAGTTTGATCAGCAAACGCAGGTCGTTTGCCGAATCGGCGTAGGCCAGAGCGTCTTCGTAGGTGATTTCACCCGCCGCATACAGGTCGTACAGAGCCTGATCGAAGGTCTGCATGCCCACATCACGCGATTTACTCATGAGCTCTTTAAGCTTGTGTACTTCTTTTTTGCGGATCAGGTCGGCACAGAGTGGCGTGTTGAGCAGTACTTCGACAACCGCGCGCCGTCCCTTGCCGTCCGGCGTGGGAATCAACTGCTGGGCGACGATGCCTTTGAGGTTGAGAGACAAATCCATCCAGATCTGATTGTGCTGTTCCGGCGGGAAAAAGTTAATAATACGATCCAGCGCCTGGTTAGCGTTGTTGGCGTGCAGGGTGGCCAGACATAAGTGACCCGTCTCGGCAAAGGTCACCGCGTACTCCATGGTTTCCTTGCTGCGAATCTCACCAATCATGATCACATCAGGTGCTTGACGCAGGGTGTTCTTCAGTGCGACTTCAAACGACTCGGT
>JBFHVM010000037.1:0-15514 GCA_041589495.1 Oleiphilaceae bacterium
CCACAGAGACCAACATGCACACATTTTTTGTTTTTCTCATAGGGGATTCCCCGATACGGCTTCAGGTAATGGCTAATGAGGGGGGCGGAAATCGCCTGATACTGGGTGTTGCACTTTTTCACAATAATGATTCTCGTAAGTTAGCGCGTACCCTGAGTCTTCCGGACAAGGCCATTAGACCTGTTGATTCTCCGTCTACTCTTCGCACTGCTGCTGACCCAGACACCATATATTTACGGATTTTTTGAGGATCAAGAATCATGGCTTTGAAAAAACATGCAAGCGCTGTCCAGTTTTCTGAAATGGAAGCAGGCCCTATTAACGACAACGAAATCAACCGTCCACAAACCAAAGAAGCTAACGAGCGACGTAAAAAGGCGCGTACGGTGGCTAAGCAGCAGCAAGCCGCAGAGCAGATTTCTTCTGCATCGACCGAGCTGGCCGCAGGCATCAGTCAGGCTTCCTCGGCAGTGGGTCAGCTCTCGGCCAATATGAACCAGATTGCCACAGGGGCAGAAAACTCCTCTTCGGCTTGTCAGGAAAGTCTTGCGGCAGTCACACAGATAAACGAGCGCGTAGAGCGTCAGGCCGAGGTCGCGGAGAAATCCCGCGAGATTACCCTTTCTCTGCGTCAGGCTATTCGCAATATTTCGATGGATATCGAATCGATGGTTCTGAATGTCGGCGACTCTTCTCGACGCCAGCAGGAGTCGGTCAAGTACATGACCGAGTTGGAATCGCAAGCAGCCAAAATCAACGAATCGGTGAAGCAGGTTATCCGCATCGCTGATCAAACCAATCTGCTGGCGCTGAATGCAGCGATCGAAGCGGGTCGTGCGGGCAAGCATGGTAAAGGTTTCGCCGTGGTGGCAGACACGGTACGTACGCTGGCCGAGAAGGCCGAAAGCAATGCGGCCAACATCGAAGCACTCATTCAAAAAGTGCAGGAAGGTGCCAATGAAGTAGGGCAGGGCGTGAAAGAAGCGGCCGATACCGCAGCGGGTGAGACCGAAAAAGGCCAGGCGGTCAATCAGCAGCTGACCAATGTTCAGGAAGCGGTCGGAATTGTTTACGAAAGTGCCGAAGTGGTGGCCAGTGCAGCGCAGGAAATGTCTACCGCCATTAATCAGACGCAGCGCGGCGCCGAAGATATTGCGGCTTCGTCGGAAGAGCAAAGTGCGGCCTGTGAAGAGAGTCTGAAAACCCTGCGTGAGCAGGAAGTGGCCTTGCAACAGGCGCAAGTCGCTTCGCAGGCGCTGGAAGATCTGGCAGATGAGCTGCGTACCAGCCCCGATATTGCGAAAAGTGCTGAAGAAGTAGCGGCGGCCTCAGAAGAACTGTCGGCATCGGTAGAAGAAATTAACCGCGCTTCGACTGAAATTCGCCGTGCACTGGACCAGATCAACGATGCCGCCGCGCAACAGGCTTCGGCCGTGGAAGAAGGTGTTGCGGCACTGAACCAGATTGAGTCCTCCGCGCAGTTGGGCGAGGAGCGCAGTGAAAATGCTTTAAACAAAGTAAAAGAGCTGCAGGGCGTACTGGAAAATAACAAAACATCGGTTGATGAAATGATTTCGGCCATCAGTGAAGCCACCGACAGTGCCGAAGGTAACCTGGCTCGTATTGCCGAGCTGGAGCAGATTAGCCGTCAGATCGATAAGATCGTTGATGGTATCGCGAATGTGGCGATTCAAACCTCCATGCTGGCTGTTAACGGCGGTGTGGAAGCGGCGCGCGCCGGTGAGTTCGGTAAAGGTTTTGCAGTGGTGTCTACCGATATCCAGAACCTGGCTAACGACGCAGCTGAAAACGCTGAAGAAATCAAGGACCTGGTGAAAGCCATTCAAGACCAGATCGGTTTGGTACGTAACGATCTCAACATGATCTCGACCGATGTACGCAAAGAAGTGGAAAAAGCGCGTGGCACCAGCACCGGCCTGGAAGAAATCCAACACCATATGAAAGAAGTGCTGGAAGGTAACAAGACCATTCTTGATGCGGCGAGTGAAATCAAACAGGCCTCTGGCACGGCCAGAGAAGGTCTGGGAGTCATTGCCGATGGTCAGGAAGAGCGCTCCAAGGCCTCCGAAGAAGCTGCTACAGCTGCGGTTCAGCAGTCCGAAGGCGCTCAGGAACTGGCAACCGCCATCGAAGAAATCGCATCCATTGCGGACGAACTACAGAATGCGAGTTAATCACTCGCGTCTTTCGGTTCGCTTTAAATAGAGGCAATTACTATGTCAGTAGCAATGCAACAAGAGGTCGAGCAATCGGCCCGAGATGAAGAGTTGGATGATCTGCGCCAACAATTCGTGACCTTCTTTGTCGGCGCCCAGTGTATGGCGTTCGAAATGGGGCGGGTGATGGAGATTGTGCGCGTACCCAACACCGTGGAAGTGCCCCTGACTCCCAGCAGTCTGCTGGGGCTGGCCAACTTGCGCGGAACTATTTTACCGGTACTGAGCCTGCGTCGCGTGCTGGGTCTGGAAGATGTAGAAAACACCGACGCCACGCGCGTCATGGTGCTCAACTACTTTGGTCGGCCGCTGGGCTTTGTGGTCGACAAGGTCACGCGTGTGATTGGTGTACAACCCGAAGCGATTGAGGGCATTAATGGTGAAAACTCCACGTTCGACAGTCACCTGTTATCGGGTGTGCTCAAGAACGTTGATGATCAGGCGCTGATTCAGCTGATTGATATCGATGCGCTCACGCAGCAGGAGTACAGTAATTTTACTGCGGTCAACGAAGGCAGTCAGGCCGTTGTTGCTCACCAGAATAATGCGCTGGTGCAACATGGTGAAGACAGTGATGATCAGGATGTACGACAGCTGGTGAGTTTTTCGGTTGCCGATCAGGAATACAGTTTTGATATCACGGCCACCCAGGAAATTATTCGCTTGCCAGAGACTATCAATGCCGTGCCCCAGGCTCCGGCGCACGTGGTGGGCATGGTGAATCTGCGCAACCGGGTGCTGCCGCTCATGCGCCTGAGCACTATGTTTGGTTTGCCGCAGACGGAGCTCAGCGAGGTTAATCGCATCGTCGTACTCACGCTGGCGCGTGCCGGTGCGCTGAGCATGGTCGGGGTGATTGTGGATGAGGTGCGCGAAGTCTTGCGTATTCATCGTGATCAGGTGGAAGAAGTGCCTGCCCTGCTGATGGACGGCCGGGATATGCGGGAACTCGAGGGTATTTGCCAGCTGGATAAAGGCAAGCGCATTGTCACCCTGCTGTCTGCCGAAAAGCTGTTTCAGCGCGAAGACATACAGGAAGCTGTGAATAGCGTAGAGGCTCAGCAAATCGAGACAAGCCCGATCAGTGAGACAGGCGACGAAGTGCACGCAGCGAGCGAAGAGGTCGATGATATGAGTGCGGCGGAACAATACGACGAAGATTACGAACCCCAACTGGTGGTGTTCAATCTCTCGGATCAGGAATATGGCGTGATGATCGAGTCGGTGCGGGAAATCCTGCGCCTGCCAAGCAACCTCACGCAGGTACCTAAAACCTCCGACTTTGTCGAGGGCATGATCAACTTGCGCGGGGCGGTATTGCCAATTATCGACATGCGCACCCGCTTTGGGCTGTCGCGCCTGGAGCAGAACGATCGTCAACGCATTATCGTGCTCAATCAGGACCATGTTCTGACCGGTTACATTGTAGACAGTGTGTCCGAAGTGATGCGTCTGCAGGCCGATCAGATCGAGGCTGCGCCGGAACTCTCGGCAGAGCAGGCGCAGGTTATGGGGCGTATCGTCAATCTGCGGGACAAAAAGCGCATCATTACGGTGCTGGAGCCCCAGCAGTTATTGTCGACCGAAGAACAACAGCAGTTGGTAGCAGATACCAATGAAAGTACTCGTAGTTGATGATTCCGCGCTGATGCGGCGCTACCTGGGCGAAATGCTGGGCAGTGTCACAGGTATCTCTGTGATCACTGCCCGCGATGGCCAGGATGCGTTGCAGGTGATTGAACGGGAAGATCCGGATGTGATCACGCTGGATATTAATATGCCAGTGATGGACGGGCTGACCTGTCTCAGTCACATCATGACGCGCTTTCCGCGCCCGGTGGTGATGGTGTCATCGCTGACCGATGCGAGTGCACTGGCCACGTTCGAAGCGCTGGAAATTGGTGCCGTCGATTATATCGCCAAACCCGGCGGTACGGTTTCGATGAACATCAAGGAAGTGCGCAATGAGCTGGTGATGAAGGTGCGTGCAGCCTATCGCTCTCGCGCCAAGGTGCGGGGCGTTGGCCGAACAACGCCAAAAGTGACGTCGGCACCGGAACCCGCGACCGTCGCGACCGGATCAAAAGCGCGAGGGGATATTCCAGGCGTGGTCACCATTGGTGTTTCGACGGGAGGACCGTCCACGCTCGAAGCCATCCTGCCAGCCTTGCCGGGGAATTTTCCTTTGCCGGTGCTTGTTTGTCAGCACATGCCGGGAAATTTCACCAAGGTATTTGCCGATCGACTGAACAGCCGGTGTCAGTTGACCGTCACGGAATTGTGCCGAAGCACACGACTGGAAGTTGGCAACATTTATATCGCTCGCGGTGATACCGACATGCAAATGAGTATTCGCAGTGGAATGCCTTATTTGTCCTCGGTGCCTGCGGGCAAGCAATACAGCTGGCATCCCAGTGTCAGTCGCATGCTCGAATCCGTCATACAGCATGTGCCCGCCGACCGAACCCTTGGCGTGATGTTGACCGGCATGGGAAATGATGGTGCCAAGGAAATGACCCAAATTCACAAGGCTGGTGGGGTTACGCTCGCAGAGTGCGAACAGGACTGTGCCGTATTCGGCATGCCCAAAGCGCTCATTGACCTGGGCGGCGCAAGTCGCATCGTTGAGGTCGCCAATATGCCAAATGCCATCGTCAGCGCTGCGCAAGCGATCGCCAAAAAAGGAGCCATCAAACAATGGGCCTAGTCAAAAAGAAACATGCTGCTGATATTACCGAGATGACTTCGGCAAAGGCCGAAACTATCTCAGCAAATACCGATGCAACCTACGAACAGTTGCTCGCGGATTATCGTGCTGGCGATGCACATGGCCGCCGCGAGAAAGCGCGCGCCCTGCGCCAATTTCCCGAGGCATGCGATGCCTTGCTGGAGCTGCTGTCCGCTGAAGATGAATCGGTTGTGCGCGATGCGCTATTAAACAGCCTGGCCAGCATGGTAACGCAGCAACCCGAATATCTGCAGGCGTCCTTAGAGCGTGTGATTGAATTACTGCGTCAGGCAAACGCGTCCTTACGTACGCAGCTGGTCCGTTTTTTGGCGGGCTTTCCCGATGAGATGAGTGAGCTGGTACCACAGCTGCTGGCAGACCCTAACACGAACATTCGCTTATACGCGCTGGATATCGTTCAAAGTCTGAGGCACCCCGATGTACCACAGTGGCTCAAACAGGTTATCGAAACCGAAGCCGAGGCCAATGTGGTGATCAGCGCTATTGATCGCAGTGTCGAAGCGGGTTGTCAGGAGATTTTGGACGTTCTCCCCGGTGTGGTGGAGCGTTTCCCCGATGTGGAAATGCTGCCCTTTGCGGTTCACATGGCGACCGAGCGTCTGGAAGGTGCATCATGATAGCGACGAGTGCTACCCAGGAAGCGATGGATGTTCCAACATCGCAAATCAGCGATGCTGAATATGCATTGATTCGAGATTATTTTTATAAACGTTGCGGCATCTATTTTGACGACTCCAAGCGTTACTTTGTAGATAAGCGCATACTGAGTCGTATTCGTGCCACGGGGTGTGAGAGTTTTCGCGCTTACTTTTCTTATCTGCGTTTTGAGAAGGGCCATAACGAACTGCAGCATTTGGTGAATCTGCTCACGGTTAACGAAACATACTTTATGCGTGAAGAGTACCAGATGCGTGCCATGGTGAATGGCGCCTTGGCCGATATCGTTCGCAATAAGAAAAAGGGCGACCTGATTCGCATCTGGTCTTTGCCGTGTTCCACCGGAGAAGAGGCCTACAGTATCGCCATTTATCTGCTCGAAAATTGGCCCCAGCTGGAGCACTACGAAGTGGAAGTAGTGGGGTCGGACATCGACACGCGAGTGCTCGAAAAAGCCAGACGCGGCAATTATAACGAACGCTCGGTCAAGAACTTGAATAAGCTGCAGAAACAACGTTATTTCAAGCACGATACGGCCAATGCCCGTTATCAGATCTCCGAAGATCTGCGCGACAGCGTATTGTTTAAACAAGTGAATCTTAACGACGATGCCTCCATGGCCGCCTTTAAGAACTTTGATCTTATCTATTGCCGCAACTTGTTGATTTACTTTGACGATCTGTCGCGCCAGCAAGCGGCAGAACGTCTGTATGACGCACTGAATCCCGGAGGCGTTTTGTTTCTGGGCCACTCCGAATCCATGAGCCGCATTTCGTCACTGTTTAAAGTTCGGCGTTATCACGACTCCACCGGCTATCAGAAAGAAATTATTTAACGGGGATTACCATGCATACTGTATTAGTTGTTGATGACGCACTGACTATTCGCAAATATCACCGCAACCTGCTTGAAGAGGTAGGTTACCAAGTTATCGAAGCGGAAAACGGCATCGAAGCACTGGAAAAAATGCTAGAACATCACGTTCACCTCTGCCTGGTGGACGTCAATATGCCCTTGATGGACGGCTTTACCTTTGTGACGGAACTGCGCAAGGGTGAGCACAATCCTAACTGTCCTATCATCATGATTACGACCGAATCGAGTGACAGCGAATCTAACCGTGGTTACGAAGCGGGCGTCAATCTTTATCTGGTTAAACCCACGTCGCCTGAAAGCCTGCAGACCTATTGCCAGATTATGTTGGGTGCGATCCCTACAGTTGATGCTGCGAATGATCAGGAAGAGGATGCGCCATTCCGAGGCTCAGCGGCTGGTACAGTGGAACACGGATTCCACAGTTATATGAATGCCTTGTTGAGTGAGTGAGATGATGAACCCTTTATTAGAGCAATTTCTGTCGGAATCCCGGGAGCTGATCGAGCTGTCCTGCGATACGTTTCTCACGCTCGAGAAACAGCCACGCGATACCGATACACTGAATGGTCTGTTTCGCTACGTGCATACCATTAAAGGGGGCTCAGGTCTTTTTGATATCAAGCCCTTTACCGAGTTGGTGCATGTGGCTGAAGACAGCCTTTCCAAAGCCCGCGACGGTAAACTGCTGATCGATGCCGATGGTATTGATGTCTTTCTGCGCGTGATGGATCAATTGGGCGTCTGGTTGGATGAACTGGAACAAAACGATGGTTTGAACGATGACGCGTCGGCCATCAGTAGCCAACTGATCGCCAGCATTGAGAGCACGGTAAACCCCGACGGGGCCAAGGCCGCTGCCAGTGATACTTTGGCGCAAGAGGAGGCACCTGTTCAGCGGGCCCCCGAGGCCTATTATCTGGAACAGGCCAAACTGGAACATTTACCTGAGGCTGAGCGGCTTGGATTACTGCAGACGCTGCAGGAGCATGATGCACAGGATGCGGTGTTGCTGGTGTATCGCCCTGATGAACAGGCGTTTTTTACCGGGCAGGACCCGGTGAATAACTGGCTGCAGGTGCCGGCTTTGGCATGGCAGTCAATGCAGTACGATGCGCAACATGAAGACGATAAGGATCTCGATCCCTATCTGTGTCAACTGTACTTCGCGGGCGTGTCCTTGTCGGACGAAGCGAGTTTGCGGGCGACCTTGGCCTATGTCGAACACAGCGTGGATTTTATTACGATTCCGGCGCGTACCGATGTGTCGGACCAGCAGAGTGTCGGAGTGCAGTGCCCATCTGAACTGGTTGATATCGCACGGGGACAGTTACGATTATTGCGTGAACTCAATGCAGCCAAACATACTTTGCCGGCCGTGCAGGCGGCACACGGCGTGTTGTGCGGCGTGCAGATGCAAATGGGCGAAGTCATTGAAATTCCGCTCCCTGACCTTGACGTTGTCGAACAGGCTCCAGAGTATCTGGATGCCTTGGAGGGCGTCATTGCACGTTTGCAGCAGTCGTCATCCGCAAAGCCCACCGTTGTCGAGGAGTCCACACCTGCCCCTGCATCGGCAGAGGTGTTGGAAGAAATGAGCCAGATGACCACTAAATCCAGCGAAATACGCACGATAAAAGTGGATCAGGAGCGCCTGGAGCATTTGGTTGATCTGACCGGCGAATTGATTGTTGCCAAAAACAGCATGCAGCATTTATCGCGTCGGGTCGAAAACGAATATGGCATCAAGGCCTTATCACGCGAGCTCAAATCAGAATATGCCGTGCTCAACCGCATTTCTGAATCCTTGCAGGGTGTGGTCATGCAAATTCGTATGATTCCTGTTTCGTCCATTTTTCAGCGTTTTCCAAGGCTGGTGCGCGACTTGTCGCGTAAACTCGACAAACGCATCGATCTGATTATCGAAGGTGAAGAAACAGAAGCCGACAAGAACATTGTAGAGCAATTGGCCGATCCACTGATTCACCTGGTGCGCAACAGTATTGACCATGGTATTGAGTCACCGGCGCAACGGCTTGCAGCGGGTAAGCCGGAAACCGGCGTCATTCGTCTTTGTGCACGTAACGTTGAAGATAACGTGGTGATCGAGATTCATGTCGATGGTGGTGGTATTGATGCCAGCGTGATCCGAGACAAAGCAGTGGCTAAAGGTATTATTTCGGCCCAGGAAGCAGCGCAACTAAGCGATGACGCTGCCTTGCACCTGATCTTTGAGCCCGGTTTTTCTACCTGCGAGCAGGTCACCGATTTATCCGGTCGGGGCGTTGGTATGGACGTGGTGAAATCCACCGTGAGCCGCGTCGGCGGCACGGTGGATATTTCCAGTGCGCCTGGCGAAGGCAGCACGATTACTGTTTCGTTGCCGGCCTCCATTACGGTAAGTCGGGTGATGATGTTTGAAATGGCTGGACAGGTTTACGGTATTCCCGTGGAACATATCCTTGAAACCATCAAGATCGGTAGCGAGCGCGTGCGTCGTATCAAGCAGGGAGAAGCTTATGTGCTGCGTGATAAACTGATACCGATTTATCGCATGAGTCGCCTGCTGGGCGTGCACAGCCAACTGGAAGGTGAAGAGTTACCCGTGCTCAATATCAATATCAATGGCACCACCGTGGGGCTCGCAGTCGATAAGCTCCTCGAAGGCGTCGACGTGATCGTGAAGCCCATGGAAGGTGTGATGGCACGTTTCCCGGTATATAGTGGTGCTGCTGTATTGGGTAACGGGCGCGTATTGCTTGTTGTTAATCCGAAAGAGCTTCAGCTCTGTCATTAGCCCCTCCATTTTCTGACACTGCCCCCACATTCAATTATGTGATTGTGTGGGACAGTGTGCCTGTTGGGTCTATCCGCTTTGGCTAGCCGATGGGCTAGCACCTCGCGCCATCATTTTCTCTAGGGGTTTCCCCCATACCGCCTTCCGAAAACCCTAAGTGGTAATCAGGTATTTGCCGATTAACGAGTTTACCTGCTTTCACCATAATGGATTCCATCGTCAGCGTTCCAATTGATCTAACAAGGGACGCCATCGAAGAATCCACCAAAGGAAAAGCATTATGCCGCTGATTACCAAAGTAAAGGTTGCCCGAATAGAACAGGACGGCACAGCCGAAGACGCTGAGCCCTTGCTGGAGTGGATGCTCGCGCACCCAAAAGGCAAGATAAATCTTAAGTATTGCAGCAGCCTGCATAGTGCCATTGTACAGGTATTGCTTGCGCTGCAACCTGAGATCTCGGCCTGGCCCGAAAACGAGTCACTGAGCAATCTGCTGCATGCAAGCGTTTTGGGTAATTCTTCAACCACCGTTAAAGTCGCAGGTGACTAATGAAAACTATATTTCTCGTCGATGATTCGCCCACCATTCTCATGAGTATGGAGCAGCTGCTGAAGCGCCATTCCGTGAAGGTGGAAAAGGCACAGGATGGTCAAATTGCCATCGATAAATTAAAGGCGGGTCTCAAACCCGACCTCATTATTACCGACATCAATATGCCCAATAAGAATGGCATGGAATTGATTCGCGAGGTGAAGCAAGACTCACGTTTTCGGTTTACGCCCATTCTGGTACTCACCACTGAACACGATGCCAGTAAGAAGGGCGAAGCCCAAAAAATGGGTGCCACTGGCTGGTTGGTTAAGCCAGTGCAAGGTGAGCAGTTACTGGGTGTTCTCAAACAGCTTCTACCAGGAGCCGTGGCCTGATACCGGGTCAAAAACCAAGTCCGGCAACAGAAAGGTAAGCACTATGCAACAAGACACTTCAATTACGACTTTTCCGGAAGCGCAGACGCTGCGTGTATTCTCACCCTCTGCGAAAAGTGACTTCGCATGGTTGGCCGTGAGCGTGGTGCTGGGTGTGGGTGCCGCCTTACTGATCTACCTGCTGCTCAATGGAACAATCAACTTGGGTATTGACTCTTCACTGGCGAGCAGCGCAGTGGCAGGGGTATTAACGGCTACTACGGCAGTTGGCTTTTGGTATCTGGCAAGAGCGCACGAGCGAACGTCCTTGCTACATTATGCGCGATTGCGAGATACCTTCGGTAAGCAACGGGCCATGGTGCTTGATAAGCAACAGCAGTTGCAGGATGTCTTCATGGGCTTTGGGGACTTTGTAGATAGCTCTGAGCGCCCGCTTCAGTCTGTGGTGGTGTCGTCCACCGATGCGGCCATGTCGATTCTGGGCCGAGTGGGCAGGCTCGATCAAAGCGCCTTGGAATTAGTGAACTATCTCAACGAGGCAGACTTTGATGCCGTTGATTTGAAAGAGGAGATCGACAAGTCCGAAGGCGATATCACCTTGGTCGCGAGCTATTTGCAGGGGCTGCCCGATCTCATGGCTAAACAAAAACGGGCTATGGAAAAGCTGGTAGACGAAGTGGAAGCCCTCAAAGATTCGGCAGGCCAAATCAAAGACATCAGTGACACGACTAATCTATTGGCGCTCAACGCTTCGATCGAGGCAGCCAGAGCGGGGCAGGCTGGTGCTGGCTTTGCCGTGGTCGCGCAGGAGGTGCGCAACCTCGCTGCCCGTTCCAACGAGGTAGCCCAGCATATCAATGAACGCATCACCTTCTTCAACGAAACGATGACCAACAATTTTGTCTGGAGTGTATCGGAGGGTGTGGAAGAGAAAATGGCTGCCGCAGCGAACCTGCCCGATTTTATCAATGCCATTCATAAAAACTACGAAGACATTCGCCAATACTACAAAACCATGTTGGCGGTGATCACCAAACATAACAATGAGATTGCTTCGGGCCTCAGCGATATGCTCGGCAGTGTGCAGTTTCAGGATGTTGTGAAACAGCAGGTGGAGCGTCTGCAGGTCATGATGAGCGATATGGCGGAGGTAGCCCGTGTCCTGCAATGTGCGGCTCGTGACGACGATGACATCGCTCATGTGGCGGCACGCATTGACGAAATTCTACAGACTTTTGAGCGGGCAGATGCCCCGCATCATGGCGATGAATCCGATGGAACATCGGAAAACTTCATGAAAATAGAACTCTTTTAATTAATTAAATTTGTAAGGTAAGGGTAATGACTACGAACAATCTTCAGACGTATCTATCTCAACATAGTGAGGCACTGGTTGCCGACTGGGTGGCTAGAATCGGCGATGTGTGGAAGACCGGAGATAATCCAGCTGTTGAGGTCCAGCTCGAGCGTCAGTGCACGAGTCTGCTGGAGGAGATTGTCCGCGTTCTGCCTGACTTTAATGGCGATGAAAGCTGGGAGCCCGAAGCTTCTTCAGGCCTGATTAAGCAACTCACAGAGGTGGGGGCTACATGGGCCAGCAAAGGCTTGATGTTGTCGGAAACCTCGAGCTTTATCCTTAGCCTTAAACGAATTGTGATCGTCATGTTGCAGGATGATAAGACCTTACCTGAAGGCGAAAAAATTGGTCTGATCATCAGTCTCGAAAAGATACTCGATCGCTTGCTGGTCATTTGTCACGAAGCCTTCGTCAAGGGGCGTGAACGTTTGATCAAGCAACAGAGTGAAGCCTTGCTGGAACTGTCATCGCCTGTGGTTAAGTTATGGGAGCATATGTTGTTGCTGCCCTTGATTGGTGTCATTGATACCAGTCGCGCCCGCCAGATTACCGAATCTCTGTTGCGTGAAATAGCCAAGCAGGAGGCTATAGTAACCATTATTGATCTCACCGGTGTGCCTGTTTTCGATACCGCGGTTGCCGGACATTTAATGAAAACGGTAAAGGCCGCCCGGATGCTGGGGTGCCAGGTCATTATGACGGGCATTAGTCCTGAAGGTTCGTTGGTGCTCACTAAGCTGGGTATCGATTTCCAGAATGTGGTAACACGCGGCAATCTGCATAGCGGTGTGCGTGAAGGTTTCGGCAAGCTGAAACTAACGACCTCCCCTTTCCTCGAGGCTAACTAGCATGGAATTCAATGTGCCGATTCTTCAGCTCGGAAAACTGCTGATTACCACACTGCAATTTGATTTGAGCGACCAGCAGGTCGTGTGTTTTCAGCGCGAGATCGTGGAAGAGGTCAGCAAGCGCGACGCACAAGGTATTGTGATCGATATTTCAGCCTTGGATGTGGTCGACTCGTTCATGGCGCGTGTGATCAACGACACCGCTCGGGCCGTGAAACTGGTCGGCGCAGAAGTAGTAGTGTGCGGTGTGCAGCCCTATGTGGCAATGACATTGGTAGAAATGGGGCGCAACCTGTTCAACGTCGAAACGACATTTAATCTCGAACAAGGGCTGGACAAACTGAAACTACTGACACAGGCGCGAGCCTGAGCGGGAGAGCAGATTTCATGAGTCATGAAAGTGCAGTAAAAGTGGCTTTGTCGACTGTCGATGACATTGTCGGCATGCGACGCTCAGCGCGAGATTTTGCCAAGCGTATGGGTTTTGGGCTGGCCGATCAGACACGTCTTGCCACCGCGGTTTCGGAGCTGGCGCGAAATGTGATTCAGTACGCCGGTGAGGGACAGGGTGAGATGAACGATTTGTCTACCCTGGCGCGCTTGGTGATGCGCGTTCAGATTACCGACAAGGGGCCAGGCATAGAAGATATCGATCAAGTAATGGTGGAGGGCTATACCTCTGGAAATGGTTTGGGAGCAGGTTTACCCGGTTGTTTAAGGCTCAGCGATCACTTTCAGATCGAGTCGGAGCCAGGATTGGGTACCTGTGTGGTGATGGAAATTCATGCAGATCGATAAGGTAAGATCCGTGCAAGCGAATAATTTTGATGCGTGTCAGGTAGCACATGCGCGCCTGTTGAAGGAAAGTCCGATAAATAGTGAGCTGGATGTGTTTGACGCACGCCGCAATGTGATGGCGATGGTAACCGAACTGGGTTTCAGTCGCGAGCAGGGACACTATCTGGTTACGGTGATAACCGAATTGGGACACAACATCGTGTTCCATGCTGAACATGGCAGAATTCGTATCGAACAGGTCTACACGCTGCCCAGCATTATTGATGTGGTGAAAAAGCCAGCCATGGGCATTCGGATAGTCGCACAAGACAAAGGGCCTGGTATCCCCGATGTACAACTGGCCCTTCAAGAGGGGTATTCCACCCGCAACAGCCTGGGCTGTGGTTTATCGGGTGTGGTGCGCCTGATGGATGAGTTGCACATTGATAGTGGCAGCAACGGTACGCGGGTGACAACGGTACTCTGGTATGGTGAGCATTAACATGAGAGAGCAGACAATCACTGTTGGCGCCTTCTGTAGCCCTATTACAGGAGAAAAGGTGTCGGGTGATCAGGCGGGGCATTGGCTCTGCAGCGAGGGGGCCTGGTTGGTCTGTCTGATCGACGGTCTGGGCCATGGGCGTGAGGCCCACCGTGCCGCGATGGCTTGCAGAGATTGGGTGGCACGACTGCGTGACACAGCGCTATCGCACATCATTCTCGGTGTTAATGAGGCGATTCGCGATACCCGAGGTGTTGCCGTATCGCTCGCGAAAATTGAACCCCGCAATAATCGCCTTTCCTATGTAGGCGTGGGCAATGTCAGTGCGTGCCTGATTTCCGAGCGTGTCAGTCGAATGGTCAATGCTCATGGCATTATAGGCAATGAGCATACGCTGGATATTCCCGTGCAATCCTACGACTTTGTGGCAGGGCGGGATCGATTTGTGATGACCAGCGATGGTGTGGATGAGCGCATTGATCATGCTAGCCTGCCATTATCGCCGCAGCAGAATGCTGGCTGTTTGGCCCAACAAATCGTCACCCGGTTTCGGGTAGGTCGCGACGATGCGTCTGCTCTGGTGGTTTTATGATGAATTCGATGACGGTGACCAGTGCGCAGCCTATGATTGATTTGGCGACTGTGCGTGCACAGTACCGTAGTCTGTTATATGCCTACTGCGAAGAGCAGGATGAAAGGCTGCTATTGCGTTTCAATGAATTGGGTGGTGCGATGGAATATGCTGGCCTGCCCCCCGAGATCGCGGTGGAAACGCATGCCCTCGCGATTAATTCGCTGCGTCGATCTGTGCCGATTGTTGGCTGCGATGAAAACGAACTATTGTTGCCCCTGCTTGAAGTCATCATGGCATACGGTGTCACCTTTCGACGACAAATGGCCGGACAGGAGGAGAAAGCCAGCGCTCAGTTTTATCAGGTGCTTAAACAGACTCGTGATCTTGTCTTTATCACCGATACGCAATACGCCATTAGTTATGCTAACCCGGCATACAAACAGGTGCTGAGTAAAAACGGCACGCACGGAAGCCAGGGGGCGCGATGTCCTCAGTTTGTGGCGGCGACGGATTGTGAGAACCCGTCGAAGCTTTGGAACAGCCTGCGACAAGGCCGTAATTTCAAAGGTAATCTCGCCAGTCAGGATGACTCAGGTCATCTATGCATCTGGTCGGTGAGCGCTTTTCCACTTTTCGACAAGTTTGATCAGATCGTGAACTACGTCTTTATGGCCGAAGATATCGGTACCAAATTGATGCAGGAGAAGCGACATCAGCAATCGCAGCGATTAGCCACATTAGGCGAATTGGCATCTGGCGTATCGCACGAGTTCAATAATATTTTGCTGGTGATTTCGGGGTTTTCCGAATTGTTACTGGATGAGGTCTCGAGTCCCGAAGCCAAGGGCTTCGCTCAGGAAATATTGCAAGCGGTTGACAAAGGGCGAGAGCTGAACCGGCAAATTTTATCTTTTTCGCGCGATGAAGAACGTGGCAAACCGGTCAAGTTGGCCACGCTAGTGAACAATTGCCGAAAACTGCTCGACGCCGCAATTGGTTCAGAAGTACGTCTGGATTTCGCTTACCCCGAAGATGTGATCGTTACCTTGAGTGAAACACACCTTTGTCAGTTATTGACCAATCTGGTGATCAACGCAAGCCATGCCATATCTGATCAGGGCGACAGCCATCAGGGGCGCATAAGTTGTCGTTTCTTTGAGGATAGAGAGGGGCTGGCGCTGAGTGTTGAGGATAATGGGACGGGCATGAGCGAGGC
>JBFHVM010000038.1:0-15462 GCA_041589495.1 Oleiphilaceae bacterium
ATTCGCAGCATTTAGCCCGTGTGAGAATAATACGGCAGGATTCTACGGGGGCAAGTGAGTCGGCCACAAATGCGATCATCAAAGCCCACTGCTTGAGTATATTGATGCCGAGGAAGGTAATGGCTTCCTTGAGATCTCTAATCTCACGAGGCAGGGTGAACAACGAGCTGTTGATCAGCTTGAGCAATTGCATGCTGAGCTTAGGATCTCGCCTTACCAGCTCGGCTATTTCGTCGATCGTCGTGGAGGCTTGACCGGCTTTTTTAATAATCTCCGTTGTCACCGCTGAGGAGGCGCGAATACTATTACCCAGTATTTCTTTTGGCCTGGCCAAAACGTAGCCCTGAAAATAATCGAAGCCCATAGTGGCGCAACGCTCGAGAGTCTCGTGGTCCTCAATGCGTTCGGCGAGCCATTTCACACCTTTGAGGTGGGCAAAAGCAGCCATTTTTTCTGCCACATCATCGAGATCCATATCCAGAATGTCTACTTTGATAAAGTCGGCGAGTGGCAACAGCGGTTCCCAACGATCATCAAAGTCAAAATCGTCCAGAGCGAAACGATAACCCTTGCGACGCCAGTTACCAATCGCCTGCACCAGTTCTGGAGTGATGTTGGCGCGCTCGAGAATTTCGATGATTACCAGGTTTTTATCCACCGGCAGAAAGGCTTCGGAAAGCACAAAGCTCTCCGACACATTAATAAACAAGGGGTGGCCACCCTGATCTGACTCGTTCATGATGCTGGTTGAATAATTGACCAGTACTTCGCTGGTGGCGTGATCTTCTCCCACATCCCAGGCATTAAGCTGTAAGGGAGTACGAAATAATAGTTCGTAACCGAAGAGTTGTTTGTCGTGAGTAAAAATGGGTTGTTTGGCTAGTAATACGTGAGATTGGTCGGGAGCCAAGCGCAGTTCCTCAACAGTGTTTTTACCTTTCTTGCTGCAGTATAGAGGCCAGTGACAAAATCTGTCATTGGCTTTTTCTTTACCGTACTTATATTTGTGTACGTGATTTACGGTAAGTTTCATGCGCATGGCCCATGCGCTAACCTACCAATCTCTCGTACTGAAGTTTGTTGGGGTAAGCACCGTATCGCTGGCTTTATCTTCCAGCTCAGGAAAATCCAGTGTGTAATGCAGGCCTCGGCTTTCCTTGCGCTGAATGGCTGAACAGATAATTAAATCGGCGACGGTCACCAGGTTACGCAGTTCGAGTAAATCGTTGGTCACACTGTAATTGCTGTAGTAGTCGAGAATTTCCTGATGCAGTAAGTCGACACGGTGCTTGGCACGTTGCAGGCGCTTGGTGGTGCGCACAATGCCCACATAGTCCCACATAAAGCGGCGCAGTTCCTCCCAGTTATGAGCAATCACTACGTCTTCGTCGGAGTCGGTAACCTGCGATTCGTCCCACAAAGGTGCTTCTGGCGGCAAGGGCACACTGCTGCGCTTTTGATTAATGTCTCTGGCAGCGGCTCGTCCAAACACGATGCATTCGAGCAAGGAATTACTCGCCATGCGATTGGCGCCGTGCAGACCGGTAAACGAAGCTTCTCCTATGGCATAAAGCTGATTCACATCGCTGCGTCCCCGATGGTCCACTACAATACCGCCGCAGGTGTAATGGGCTGCCGGTACGATGGGGATGGGTTCTTTGGTCATATCGATACCAAAGCGCAGGCAGGTGTCGTGAATATTGGGGAAGTGGCTGCGAATAAAGTCTGACGGTTTGTGGCTGATATCGAGCAATAGGTGGTCGGCACCCAACCGTTTCATCTCGTGGTCAATTGCCCGGGCGACAATATCCCGCGGTGCCAATTCGGCCCGATCATCAAAGCGTTGCATGAAGCGCTGGCCATTGGGCAGAAGCAGCTTGCCGCCTTCGCCACGCACCGCCTCGGTGATCAAAAACGACTTGGCTTGTGGATGATACAGGCAGGTGGGGTGAAACTGGTTGAACTCCATGTTGGCAACGCGGCAGCCGGCTCGCCAGGCCATGGCGATGCCGTCACCACTGGCCCCATCGGGGTTACTAGTGTAGAGATAGGCCTTGCTGGCGCCGCCTGTAGCGATAATCACAAAACGCGCCCGGAATAGTTCTACGTGACTGTCTTCACGATTGAGTACATAAGCGCCTACACAACGATTGCCGGGCAAAAACAGTTTTTTATGGGTGATCAGATCCACTGCTACGCGGTGCTCGAAAATGTCGATATTTGAGGCCTGTTTTACTTTTGCACACAGGGCCGTCGAAATCGCCTGGCCGGTGGCATCATCTGCATGCACAACGCGGCGATGACTGTGGCCGCCTTCTTTGGTCAGATGAGAAATCTGGCCATCATGCGGATTGTCGTCTTCGGTGAAGTGCACGCCCTGATTAATCAACCATTCAATGCTTCCGCTGCCTTCTTCTACAATCTGGCGCACGCGCTCTTCGTGGCAGAGCCCGGCACCAGCTTTGAGTGTGTCCTGAATATGGGACTCAACGTCATCGTCTTCGCTGAGAACCGCCGCGATACCTCCCTGAGCCCAGGGAGTGGATCCGCTGTTCAGTGAAGTTTTAGAGATCAGCGCTACCGATACATCGGAGTCTAACTGTAAAGCTGCGCTAAGCCCCGCAGCGCCGCTACCAATAATTAATACGTCGTAGAGATAAGAGGATTGCATACCGAACTTGGTGATTCCCTGAATGGTGCCTGAAAGCAGGGCAGTGCCGGCTATTATTGCGGTATTGAACTAAATTGCAAATTGACAGTCTGTACACTACCCCTTAACGGAAGAGAGATTAGTCATGCCCCGTGCTTTACGTTCCGGCAGTCAGTTGGCAGCCGTTTGTGACTCTGAACAGTTGCCAGCAGCGTCGAATAGCATTTCAATTAAGGCAGCGCTGGGCAATAATAGCCCCAAACCCGCGCATAACGCTGACGTAACGGCCATCATGCGTGATGACAGCAAACTCGCAAAGTCAGTAATGTCTACCACAACCTCCTCCAGCGACAAGCAAGCGCACAATGATCGCAGTGCCGATCAGAAGCTGGTAGTGCGTGTACAAAAAGGCGATGCCAGAGCCTTTGATTTGCTGGTGGTTAAATATCAGGGCAAGGTTGCTTCTATTGTGTCGCGCTATGTAGGTGACTATCACGAGATTGCGGATGTCACACAGGAAACTTTTATCAAGGCGTTTAGAGCCATCGCCAGGTTTCGTGGTGACAGTGCCTTTTATACATGGTTGTACCGCATTGCTATTAACTGTGCCAAGAACTATCTCGTCGCCAAGGGGCGCCGACCACCAGCTGCAGATATCGATATTGACGAGGCCGAACACTTCGCCAATTCTTCGGTATTGAAAGACATTGCTTCGCCCGAACATGTACTCAATCGCCAACAACTGGAAGCAGTGGTGAAGCAGTCGATTGCCAGCTTGCCGGAAGATCTGCGAGTGGCATTGACCCTGCGCGAGTTTGAAGGCCTGAGTTACGAAGAAATTGCCGATGTGATGGAGTGCCCCGTAGGCACCGTACGTTCGCGTATATTTAGAGCACGTGAAGCCATCGATAAGGCCGTCCAGCCCTTAATGGGGTTGCGACCCTAGGAGACAAGCATGACCGACAATAGCAACGCCAAGGTTATGGATGAACGTTTGAAAGAATCCGTGTCGGCTCTGATGGACGACGAGGCCAATGAGCTGGAACTGCAACGCGTGCTCTCACAGGCCGACGAAGACGAGCTGCGTCAGGTCTGGCAGCGTTATCATTTGGTCAGGGATGTGTTGCAGGGCAGGGAAAACAGTTCGCTGGCGCCCAATGAGCCAAGTATGGATATTGACGTCAGCGCCTCAGTGGCGGCGGCCATTGCCGAAGAAGAAATGCAGGCTCCATCCAATACCAGTGCTGGCCCCTCGGGTTGGCGCTGGTTTAGTGCTGGGGCCGCAGCGGCAAGTTTATTGTTGGCCGTGGTATTCGTCGGTCAGCAGACACCGATAGAGCCGGTGGCAGAGTTGGCGCACAATGCACCGGTACAGAGCGAAGAGCAACTCAGTGTATTTAGGGTTGCTGACAACACTCGACAACCAAAAATGATTGCGAACCTTAACGACGAGCAGCTGCAGCGCTTTAACGAGTATTTGCTGCGCCACGCAGAGCATCGTTTGGTACAACCCGGGCAGGGAATGTTACCCTTGGCCCGTGTCGCCAGTGTGAATGCTGTAGGCATTTAAGCGCACTGTACGACCCCGATTAACGTAACGGAGATTAATAAAGTTTATGCGGCAACTGCTGATGACAATTTACGCGCTATTCTGGTTTTGCCTGAGCAGCGTCGTAATGGCAGAGGCTGCTTCCTCTGACGTGAAGCAGTGGCTGGCGCGTATGCAAACTGCAGCCATGGAGCAAAACTACAAGGGCACCTTTGTGCTGACACGAGGCAGCATGAGCAGCACCTTGCGAGTTGTGCACGCTTATATAAACGGCATGGAGATTGAGCGTCTCACCCAGCTTGATGGTGCCATGGGCGAGATTATTCGTCGCGGTGGTGAAGTGATGTGTGTCTTCCCCGACAACCGGGTGGTGCAGCTCGAAAAAGACAGTTTTGCCAACTCTGTGGTGCAGGCCTTTGCCGACTTTATGCCCGACCCCCGTTTTTATGTGCTTACCCTCGACGGTGAAACGCGACTGGTGAATCGCAGCAGTGTCCAAGTTTCAGTCAAAGCCCTGGACGACCATCGTTATACCTACCAGTTATGGCTCGATAAGCAAACAGGTCTGCTGCTTAAGTCTTCGTTGCAATCCGCCAAAGGTGAAGAGCTGGAACGCTTTCGCTTTACCGAAATCAGCTTTCCTGAGTCCATTAGTGCGGAAGAACTACAGCCCATGAATATGGATAAGGCCGTGGCCCACGAATTTATACCGCCGGTGCCTGTTGATCGCAGCTGGCCCGACAATACGATGTGGCAAGTGGGCTTTGTGCCTCCCGGCTTTCATGCTGTGCGTGATGCGCGCCAGCCCGGTGACAATGTAATGCTGTATAGCGATGGCTTAGCCAGTTACAGTGTGTTTATTGAACGTGTGGCGGCGGATATGATGCCAGAAGGGGCCTCCATGGTTGGCGGCACGGTTGCTTATGCCGACAAACTCGAAAACGACGGCCACCACTATGCAGTGACCGTGGTAGGACAAATCCCTGCCATGACCGCGATGCTGGTGGCAGAGTCGGTACGTCCCAAGGTGATGAATTAATTATGCTCGAAGAACGCGCGCTCGTTATTGCTGTCAACGAGGGTTCGGCCCGTGTGTGCACGCAGCGACTGAGCGCCTGCGACAGCTGTCAGCTTAAGTCGGGGTGTGGCACTCACAGTTTTGCCAAACTCAGTGGCAACCAAAGTATTGAGCTTGAGGTAGACAACGTACTCGATGCCGAAGCAGGCGACGTAGTGATGGTGGCCATTCCCGAGCAGGGGTTGTTAGTGGCATCGTTTATGATGTATTTGCTGCCGCTCGTCACTATGCTGGCGAGTGTGGTGGCGGCACAATGGTTTTTTGCGGCCGGAGAGGGAATTTTGCTGTTGTCGGCGGCCATTGGATTGGGCGTTGGCGTATTGTGCGTTCGGCGCTATTCCGGTAAGCACGAACATGACGCGCGTTTTACCCCGCATATGACACGCATGGCCATGCGTGCTGCCGAAGGTGGCGCCTGCCGCTCAACCTGAGCGGTCTCTTACATAACCGTAAGTTGAATTCACTTGCGGCGCCTCCACAATGAATTGGCACTTTGGTGAATAGCAAGGGCTTCGCAGCTGGCGGAGTCGATCCATAACAAAGGAGTAAGCCAATGCGATTAGTCCAGTCTTTCCAGGCGCTGCTTGTGCTCATGCTCGGGTTAACGACCCTGCAGGCCCAGGCCCGTTTGCCTGACTTTACCGACCTCGTTGACGAACATGCCGAGGTGGTGGTGAATATTTCAACGGTAAGTCGCGGGCAGGCCGCGTCGCCGTTTCAATTTCATGGTGATCTGGAGCAGATCCCCGAATTATTCCGTCACTTTTTTGGTGTGCCGCCCGAAGGCTTTGGTGATCGTGGCCGTGGCGGCGACAAGGGCGAGCAACGTCCGGCCTCCATGGGCTCGGGTTTTGTTGTCGACGAAGACGGCATCATTCTCACTAATAACCACGTAGTGGCAGGTGCCGATGAAATCTACGTGCGTTTTAATGATCGCCGTGAACTGCGTGCAGAATTAATTGGTGCTGACCCGCGCTCTGATCTCGCTGTGCTCAAGGTCGACGCCGAAGATCTGCCTACCGCGAAGCTGGGCAAATCAAAAGATCTCAAAGTAGGCGAGTGGGTATTCGCCATTGGTTCTCCCTTTGGTTTTGATTATACCGTGACGGCCGGTATCGTCAGTGCCAAAGGCCGTAGTTTGCCCAATGAAAACTATGTGCCCTTTATCCAGACTGATGTGGCGATTAACCCCGGCAATTCCGGCGGTCCATTGTTCAACATGGACGGTGAAGTCGTTGGTATTAACTCGCAGATCTATACCCGCTCCGGTGGTTTTATGGGCATGTCCTTCGCCATTCCCATGGACGTCGCCATGGAGGTCGTGAGTCAGTTAAAAGACCAGGGTTACGTTTCACGCGGCTGGTTAGGTGTATTGATTCAGGAAGTGAGCAAAGAGCTGGCTGAGTCCTTCGGTCTCGATAAGCCCTACGGCGCTTTGGTGGCGCAAGTAATGGAGGGTTCTCCGGCAGAAGAGGCTGGATTGCGTGCCGGTGACATCATCGTGGAATTTGAAGGCGAAGAAATTGATTTGTCCTCCGAGCTACCGCACTTGGTTGGCCGAACTAAAGTGGGCCATGCGGCTAAGTTGACAGTCGTCCGAGAAGGCAAGAAAAAAACCGTCAAGGTAACCATTGGCGAATTGCCAACCAGCGACGAGCAAGTTGCCGTGGCGCCTAAGAAGCCTGTCGAAAAACTTGATCGATTGGGCCTCAAAGTGAAGCCGCTGGACAAAAAAGCACTCGAAGAATACAACCTCGAAGGTGGTGTTCAGGTACTGCAAGTGGCTGATGGCGCAGCGCGTAAAGCAGGTATTCGACAGGGTGATATTATCGCGCGGCTGAATAATCAATCGTTTAAGGATGCCGATGAGTTCGCCAATATCGTAGACGACCTGCCAGAAGGGCGTGCCATTCCCGCGTTGATTATTCGCCAGGGTAATCCTTCTTTCATCGTGCTCAAGATAGACGACTAGCCCATGTGGCCGGAGCCACTGCAAGGCTGGTTTGTGTCCCACGGCTATGGCCAGTCACCACAGTGTGAAGCGGTGGGTGGCGGCTCTATCTCCAAGGCCTGGCAGGTAACGATGTCGGGCCTGCCTCGCCTGTTTATCAAAGTCCACACCCAAGCCCCTAGGGGCTTTTTTTCTGCTGAGGCCGAAGGGCTTGATTACCTGCAACAGGTTGCCAATGTGCGCGTGCCACAGGTACATGCCATTGGTGAGCAGTTTCTGGTGTTGGGGTATATCTCGCCCGGGCAGGCCAAGGCCGACTTTTGGCAGATTCTGGGGCACCAATTGGCCACCTTGCATGCGCGTACCCGTGAAGAGTTTGGATTCTTCAACAATAACTACTGTGGCACCACACCGCAGGAAAACCGTTTTGTGGTCGATGGCTACGACTTTTTTGCCCAGCAGCGTTTGTGGCCCTTGGCCAATGCCGCCCATGCCCAGGCATTATTGGCGCCGGGTGATTTGGCTGATCTGGAAAGTCTGATTGCGCGCCTGCCATCGCTGATTCCCGAACAGCCGGCTTCGCTACTGCATGGTGATCTCTGGTCGGGCAATGTGCATACCGCCAGCGATGGTGAGCCTGTGTTTATCGACCCAGCGGTATACTTTGGCTGGGCCGAAATTGATTTGGCCATGACGCAGCTGTTCGGTGGCTTTCCTGAGAGTTTTTATCATGCCTATGAAGAAGAGCGCCAGTTGGAAAAAGGCTGGCGGCAGCGCCTTCCAATTTATAATCTCTACCCCTTGCTCAATCACCTCGTTTTGTTTGGCGGCAGCTACCTCGCCAGCGTACGCGCTGTATTGCAAAAGTACGCTTGACCAAAGCTCCAGCCCTTTGTACCTTTTTGTCTAGCTTCTAGCTTCTAGCTTCTAGCTTCTAGCTTCCAGCAGTCACCCAATCATTGGAGTCCCACTTGTTATTCCCCGATTTAGACGCCGACAGCCTTTACCTGCACCGTACCGACCCCGATGAATTACTCGGCTCCTATTCGGACTGGAGCTTCGATCTTGAGGGCGTGTCGTGGCCGACCGTTGAGCATTATTTTCAGGCCATGAAATTCCATGACCACGATCTCAAGCATTTTGAAAAAATACGTACAGCCGCTTCGCCTAAAAAAGCCCGTCAGCTGGGTCGTTCCCGGTTGCATAAACTACGTAAGGATTGGCACAAAGTGCGGCGCGTGGTGATGACGCGTGCCTTGTACACCCGCTGCAAAGCCAACCCGGAAGTCGCCAAGGCACTACTCGATACCGGCGAGCAACGCCTGGTTGAGGCTTCTCAATACGATTACTTCTGGGGCTGTGGCCGTGACCGACGTGGTGAAAACCAATATGGTGAAGTGCTGATGGATGTGCGCAAACGCCTGAGAGAAGAAAACGCTGAATAAAGTTTCAACTTGGTGTAAACCTAATCCTTCCTCGCTCGTTGTAGAGAACGTAAGACAAACATTCTATGCAACGTAGTCCCTGAGGAGGGTGCCATGAAGTTTAAACAAGTGTCTGTTGTGCTGCTGAGTAGTGCGTTTATATTTTCCGCTCCGGTGGCGGTTGCTGATTGGGGAGATCGCGTCGATCATCGCCTCGACCAGCGTGGTGAACGCATAGATCGTAGATTGGATCGCCGGGCTGATCGCGCCGAGGCGCTTGGTTTAGATCGACGCGCTAATCGCCTTGATAGAAAAGGCGACCGGATTGAGCGTCGACTGGATCATCGAGGTGATCGTATTGAGCGACGACTCGACCGCCGTGGCGACCGCATCGATCATCGCATCTAGCCCTTTAGTGTGCGTGTCGCTCTACTTCGTCAGGTCGTATGGCCTGTCGTCGTGGCGTTGTATTGCCCGCGCTACTGATAGAAACAGGGCTTTCGATGCACCAGTTTGAATCAGTGCTTTGAGCTGGGGGCAGGGTGTTGTAGAAGTCTGTCATATCCAGGCCAGGCATTATCAAGCTGGTTACATGACGGGCCCGCTCCTTAACACTAGGATGGCCGATGCGGTTAATGGCGCCCCAGTCGATAGTGAATTCATGGCATATGCGGGCGTTATTCGTGTGTGGTGAGGCAAAGCCAATTTCGAGCTCCGCGCCAAAGTAGTAGTGCATCATGGTGCTCTCGAAGAGCATGGCAAGATCTTCAAACTGACTGGTGTAGGCATAGTCATCATTGGCAACATCGTTTCCAAACTCCATGCCCGCTGCCGTCGCGGTGGTGGAGATGTCGTCGTAAGTCGGCGTATTACCGCGATACATCACGCCGGCCAGGGAGTACATGCGCTCAGACGTGGGGCGGCTCTGGTTTTGTAACGTCGTGGAAGCGTAGTCCACGTCCAGATATTCCAACAGCTCTGCTGTGCTCATTTGGTAGTTGACCAAGGCAGCTGATCCCGGGGGGAAGAAGTCGTTGGCGTGCGCCAGCTCATGCAGAAGAATGCGTGCTGCAATGAGTTCTATATCTGCGAGGGTGCGCGTCTCATCATCATCCAGTGGCCAGTATTCAAAGGCGTAATCGCCGTTTTTGATATATCGGCTGAATATCTTGAATGCCAGTGGATCGGCATAATTACTTCGAAAGTCTTTTTGCGCGTTGATACTGCGCTTTTCTTCATTGCTTAGCCAGAAATGGGCCGGATCAAGATAAATAGCGCCTGTATAGTCGCTGTAGAAGGAGGGACGAATATCAGCATCAATAACAATGGCCGTTACGGCAGAGAACAAACTCAACATGCTGGGGGGCATGGCTTCCAATACTTGTTGGAAACGGCGCCCCATCCAATCATGCGATACCGCAACGCGCTCCATAATGGCAGCGATATCGGGGTTGTTCGTTTGAACGGCGATAAAGGGGAGTTTTGCCTGGGTGCAGGAGCCCTCGTAGGTGCGTTGGCGCGCGCAGTCGGCCAGCACGTCGGCAAACATACCTCCCCGTTCGTAGGCGCGAATATCGCTCAGGCCATTGCCCTTGGAGGCCGCACCTCCCGAACCGGAGCCCGAGCAAGCGCTCAAAACAAGCGTGATTGAGGTAAATAGTGGAATGAGGACCAAGCGTGAGAATATGTTCTTCCTTTGCATACTGCTTTCCTTTCTACTGCGTTTTTTCTGCCTGCCACAACTCATGTTTAAGCGGAGATGTAGCCTTGTCTTTACGTCGCGCATCAATGCCTTGGACTCACGCCCCGACCATCAAATTGACCGCTCGGTATATTAAAGGGGCGCTCAGCGCAATTCTAAGCGCATTTAACAGAATGGCTACATTGCGACCCATTCAGCAAGCGTCTTGCCGGGGCAATCAGATCGCTGGCGAGTAAACCTCTCTGGCCTTCGTGCTGCGCTACCAGATCGGCGGCTTTTGCATGCAGGCATACCGCAAGATCCAGACTAAATTCGTGCGTAAAACCCTGTGCCAACAGCCCTCCAATCATGCCGCTCAGCACATCTCCCATACCTCCACTGGCCATACCGGGATTACCGTCGGTACATAGGTGTATGATATCCTGAGAGTGGGCGATCAGACTGCCACTGCCTTTTAGTAATACTGAGCCGCTGAGTTTTTTCTGCAAGGCAAGCACGCTACTTAGCCGGTCGTTTTGTATGTCGGTAGAACAGCAGCCTAACAGTCGAGCTGCCTCGCCAGGGTGGGGCGTAAAGATGTGGGAGCCTGCAAGTGTTACTTGTTCTTGTGCAACCAAATTCAGAGCGTCCGCATCCAGAACGCAAGGTTTACCACTTTCCAAGGCGGCATAAAGCATTTGCTGCGACCAGGCACTTTGTCCCAAACCCGGACCGACTACGACGTGGCTTGCTTTGTCTAAAAGGGGGGTAAGGTCATGCAGGTTGCGCATACCGTGCGCCATGATTTCGGGTTGTGCTTGTACCAATCCGGCTGCGTTGCTAGCTTGTGTTGCTACCGAAACCAGTCCGGGCCCCATGCGGACAGCCGCGCGCGCGGCCAGTTGTATGGCGCCACCATAACCCTCGTCGCCGCCAATGAGCAGCACGTGGCCAAATTTACCCTTGTGGCTATCCAACTTGCGGGGTGGCAATTGCGCCAGAAGTGTTTCAAGGTCCAAGCGCCGAGCGCAGGGTGCTTGGCTGTTCAGGGCCTGCTCGGGTGTATCGAGAGTATCGAAATAGATTTCACCTGCGTGACTGCGCCCGGCACCGGTCAGTAAGCCAAGTTTGATAGCGATAAAGCTGGCAGTTGCATCGGCGCAAATCGCGCAGCCCAACACCTGCCCGGTATCGGCGCTTAGGCCTGAGGGAATGTCTACTGAGAACACGTGAGAGTTCGCCTCATTGATCGCTGCGATAGCCTCGGCATAATGGCCTCGTACCTCACTGTGTAAACCTGTACCCAGCAGCGCATCTACGATAACTTCACTGTCGCTCTGTCTACCAGAGCGCTCTTGCCAAGCGGCAAGGCTAAAAGGTCTACAGGCAAGCTGCTGTTCCCGGCTCATCTCATATGCTCGTTGTGCATCGCCACTGAGTTGTTGGGGCTCCGACAGGTAAAACAGCTCCACTTGAATGCCCTTACGTGCCGCCAAAGCTGCCATCACGTAGCCATCTCCACCATTATTACCGCTGCCGCAGACAATGCTCAGATGGTTGCTGTTGGGCCAGCGTTTGAGCAGTGCATGCAGCGCAAAGCGCGCAGCGCGTTGCATTAACTCAAAGCCCGCTATGCCGTATTCTTCAATCGCCATGCGATCGATCTCGCGCACCGCCTTGGCCTGATAAATCGAAGAGGGGAGCGGGGTGTGAAATGACATAAGCAATCCTCAAGCTAAGGGCATTCAAAGTAAGGAGTAACATCTTCACGCAACTATGGTCGCAGCATAGCGCTTTCGGATAGAGTATAGTGTTTGTTGAGAGGTTCAACGTACCACAATAATAGATAAGGCAAACCTCATGCATTTGCGCGCTATTGAGTCTAAAGACAATCACGCCACAGCTGAACTGGTGCGAGCAGTGCTCACCGAGTACGGCGCCAACCGGCCCGGCTTCGCCTGGCAGGACCCCTCACTCGACAGCTTGTATGAGGCCTACGATGTCGACAAGAGTGCCTATTACGTGCTGGAAGACGAAAATGGTGCAATTGTAGGGGCAGGAGGCTATGCGCCCTTTAACTGCGAACTGAAGGACTGCGCCGAGCTGCAAAAAATGTATTTATATCCTCAGGCGCGTGGCAAGGGGTGGGGGCGGCAACTTATCGAACATCTCTTGCAACAAATGCAACAAACCGGCTATCGGCATTGTTATCTCGAAACCTTGGCCTCCATGCGAGAAGCCGTGCGCCTCTACGAAAAACAGGGCTTTCAATGCCTCTCACAACCATTGGGCGACAGTGGTCACAGCGCCTGCGATCAATGGTATTTACGGAGCTGGTAGGGCATGGGCGGGTTTCATCATCACGGTCCACTTAGCGAAAGCGACAAACTGGTCGAATGGGCGGCAAGGGCGGCCGTGCTCACTGCGTTAGCCCTGCTGGCCATGAAACTCTATGCCTGGTTTGTCACGGGTTCCATGGGTATTCTGGCTTCGCTCGTCGACTCCTGTCTCGACTTGGGTGCCTCTTTGGTCAACATGCTCGCCGTGCGTTATGCACGGGTACCTCCAGACGATGAGCACCGTTTTGGGCACGGCAAGGCCGAGGCTCTTGCGGGTCTCGGGCAGTCCATGTTCATAGCAAGCTCCGCGCTCTTTTTGATGATATACAGTATCGAGCGCATTATTAACCCCGAACTTATCGAACAGTTAGAGCTGGGGGCGGGCGTGGTGGTGCTCTCCATTGTTATGACCTCTGGGCTGGTGCTGTTTCAGCGCTATGTCGTGCGCCACACCGGTTCTGTCGCCATTAAGGCCGATTCGTTGCACTACAGCGCCGACCTCATCACCAATCTCGCCATTCTGCTGGGTTTACTGCTTTACCACTTTGCTTGGCTCTATGCTGACCCGCTCATTGCACTTTGTATTGGTGCCTATATCCTCAAGTGCGCCCTGCAAATCGCCAGCGAGTCAGTACAACTCCTCCTTGACCGCGAACTTCCGCCAGAAGACCATGCAAAGATCGAAGAAGTAGTAGCGCGATTTGATCGTGTATTGGAAGTGCATGGCCTTCGCTCGAGGCAGTCCGGTCGCACCAAGTTTATTCAGTTACACTTGGTCATGGACGGCCACCTCAGCCTCGCCGAAGCTCACCGAATCAGCGACGCGGTAGAATGCGCTCTCAGCGAAGTGTTTGATGATGCGGATATTATTATCCATCAGGACCCGCACACAGAGGCGGTGGATAAGTCGTTGAGTTTAGGGTGAGTATGAAATGCTTAATATCTACCGATGAGCGAGGTAAACAAGTACTCGTTAGGCCATAAGAAAAGTCCAAAACCAGGAAATAAGAATGAAAAAGAAAATCATACGTCACGGTTTTTTTATTGATTTTGATCGCGCTAGTGTTTGCGGTCTTTATTCCTAAAATGGCAATACCAAGATTAGGCTTATCGGCGCATACAATTGGTATATTGAGTGGGGTGCTTTTAATCGCTATCGGCGCGGTTTGGCAACAGTTTTCATTCACCAAAAGGCAAACCCAAGTTTTTTATTTTTCATGGCTGTATGCCAGCTATGTTAATTGGCTGGGCTGCTTAACAGGCGCGATTTTGGGGGCTGGCCAAATGACACCTGTCGCATCTGCAGGGATAAGCGGAACCCCGTTAAGCGAAGTCATTGTGACCTTAATGCTTTTAAGCGTGGCACTTGCTTCATTCATTGCTGCAGGGCTCTCGTTGTGGGGGCTGCGTACGATTAGTAACGAGGCAGCATAGCAAATTCAACTATCACACAAGTCAGGAGACTCAAAATGTACACACGAATCTTGGTTCCTCTTATCTCTTTAGCTCTTGCTGGGCCGGTTTTAGCAGAGAAGCCGAACTGGGCAGGGAAAGGAAAGCCAACACAAGAGCAAAAAGAAGCGCATAAAGCTGCGATGGAAGCAAAAGAGCTTGAGGAAGAAACGTTAAAAACCGAAAAAGAGAAGAAAGAGAAAGATAAGAAAGAGAAAGATAAGAAAGAGAAAGATAAGAAAGAGAAAGATAAGAAACCGGAGAAAATCGACAAATTAGATAAAACCGACGAGAAAGTGGAGTTAGAAAAACAAAAGGAGAAAAAGGCAGCTCAAGAGCAAAAAGAGCTGGATAAAGGCTCTGAACAAGGCAAAGAATCCCGGGAAAATCGCAAGAAGTGGTGGAAATTTTGGGAGTAAGGTCTGGCGTTGGTAGCTTTTACTGTCCGGGTGAAGCTAAAGCCAGCTCTCTGGATGGTGTTTTGGAGTTACTACGCGTTGCCTCGGCCAGCAATGTATGACCAATGGCTCATTACATTACTGGGCTAAATGCCGGGGCGACCCTTTAATTACGGATAAAGCTTAATATTTTTTCATGCGCGCAGAGCGAAACGTTGAGCGACTGTAGTCAATCCCCTTTTCTCCTGCGCTTTAGTAGGCGATGCTTAATTTAAAGAATTGCACGCTTTTTGCGGCTGCAATAAAGCCCGATCAAGCCCAGGCCAAGCAAAAACAGGCTGTCTGGCTCTGCCACTAGCGTAGGTTCAAGTGGTGATGTCGGGCCAAGTTCTCGTACTAAAAATGAGCCTACGGTTGCATAGTTACCATCGGGTAGGCGGGTGCTGTCAATGTGAACGGAGTTGTGTTCATGCAAATCTCCTGGTCGTGAACGGTGATAGATCCTCGCGGTGATGGGTAAACCCTGGTTATCGTAATGAAAAACGTCACCGGTCATACCCGTGGTGGTTTGTTGCACGGTACCGGACAAACTTGAGGTGATAACCCGAGTCGCGCCGAAATCATCAATAAATTCACTGACGTTGTAGCGCCCAAGCTGAAAGGAGCCGGTCGCGGACTCGATATCATAAGTCAGAATGGAGCTATTATCGCAGTATAGTGAGCCAAAACGGCACGTGTCGACTTCATGGGGAATCTCATAGCCTTCCAGGAGCAGATTGTCGAGCTCGTTCACACTGGCGTAGCGCCAGCCCGAGAAAACACCACTATCGATTTGGCTGTTAACGTTATTAAAGCTTTGGCCCTTGGTGGCGTTTAGCTCGAGCCATTCGAGATTTTCGTAGGTGACTGTATTCCAGTGAGTGCCCAGGTACTCATACGC
>JBFHVM010000039.1:0-15370 GCA_041589495.1 Oleiphilaceae bacterium
ACATCCTCCTCAGGCTTGATCTGGATTCGAGTGATATTGAAATAAAACCAAACTAAAGCAAGCAGGGCTATCGGGTTCGCGGTGTAGAAAACTGCTGCGACCACTAATAAGGCCATGCCCAGATACATGGGGTTTCTCGTAAGGCTGTAGACACCACCCGTTACGATCGAACTAGTCTTGTCTGGTGTGTAGGGGTTTACCGTGGTTTGGTGCTGTTTAAACTGCCAAAGCGCCAGAAGCATAACCCCGACTCCAAGAGTCGTCGCTGTTACGCTCAGCCATAAGGCGATTGCGTGTGGGATCATATTCAAATCGACAAAATGATCAATCAATAAAACCATCGTTAGGGCCAAAAGGGTCTTAACCGGCGGTGGTAGTTTGAAAGTCATGGAATTAATCCCTCAATAATTTTTATTTTAAGCCCTTTGGACGATGTGGTTACGCCCTCTTCATCCTTACTATAGCACCATCGGATTTGAATTTGCTGCTTTGATTCAGGCCTTGGCGGCAAACTAGATTCACTCAATTAGGTTGTTTCTTTGGCGGCATCAGATTAAGTTCGGCGATCTGGTGCCGTTTTTTTATGTCTTTGGTAAAGCAATACGCGCTTGCCAAGGAGTTAAGATCTCAATAAGAGCATCGTTTTCTACTATTCTATTGTTGCTGGAGTGCAGAAGAATTCCCAAGGCGCCCCTTATCAAGATTAGTGCCATATATGCCATTTAAGTCTTCGACTGGACGGCACACATTACAGTGCTCGGCTATCGTTGACCGGTTTTGTGAATCCGTATGAAGGCTGTTTTAATTCAGGCTGTGTCGTGCATTCAATTTAAAACCGTATAACCAGAACTTATGATCATCGCCTTTAATCATCGATAAAGACAATCGCGCCTGTTGGTGTGCGGGATTGCTCACCTTTGCCCGGTAAACGTATTGATAATAGGTTTCGCCGCCCTTTTCACCTAGCTTTAATGTGTCTGATAAGGCAATGCCATCTACACGCCCGAAAAGCTGGAAAAGCTTCTTTAATTGAGTAGCCAGTTCAGATTCACTGATTTGGATTTTCGCGCTGGGATGAAACAACTCGTAAAGAGCGTGATGCTTTTGTGAATTGTAAAGCGCTATTGCCTTCTCACCCCACTCTTTCGCTTGCGTACGATTGATTTTTTCATTGCTAGATGATGCGAGACTTGCTTGCTCAAGTTGCTTTGATATCTGCGTGCTTTGGTACAGATTGGCACATAACAGAATAACAATTAGGCCGAGCAGCGTATTGGTGAGTCGCATCATAATGCGGCTAGATCCTCGTTGGCCTCAAGCTGTGCCGAGCAACGCAAACCTGCCGGTATTTTATTACCAGGGTTAGCCATTTTGAGTTGTACTCTGAACGTGCCGCTGGCAGGGTCAATCAATGGGTCGACAATATCAACCGTGGCTTTTGCCTGCGCAATGCTCTGCGCCTCGGGTTTAATCAGCAGTTCCTGACCCTTTTTAATCTGGCCAAAATAGTCGGCCGGGAGCAAGAGGTCTATATGTAGGGGGTTCAGGTTGGCAAGCTCTATAACGGGCTCTACATTCACGTATTCGCCTTTGGTGTTGTGGCGATTCACAATCACCCCACTGATGGGACTATTTACTGTGCGCAAAGCCGCTTCTTCTTCGCGTAATCTTAGTTCGGTTTTTGCCAGCAGCAGTTCGGTTTCTATCTCATCGCGCTCATGCATGGTAAGAATATCGTCCTTGTACAGCGCTTTATTGCGCTCTGCTTTGCGCTGCGCAAAATCGGCCTTTGCTTTGGCAAGTACAACCTGCTCACGCTCAACGCCAGCCTTTAATTGAAACAACAGGGCTCCCGCTTTTACTGTGTCACCGCGTTTAACCCCTACTTTGTCCAACACACCGGGAACCGGCGAACTTACCGCAACTTTTTGGCTTGGCTCCAGCATACAGCCTAAGGCTGCAAGCGACTTTGGTTCTGCAAAAGCCATTGATTGAATGCTTGTCGCCGCGACCAGTAGAACAATACGTGCTCGGCTTAAGTGTTTCATGCTTGATCTCCGGTAAAGGCTAGCATGCGCTGCCTGTGTGTATCCATTTTTATAAGTTGCTTGCGTTGTCGGTAATGGTTTTTTGCCATCTTTTTTTGGCAGTAAACCTGAATGCGGTAAGCCAATGCATGCGGTAACTGCAGGCGTTTATCCTTGGCGCGGGCAATGAAAGTGGCGAGGCCTTTGCCGGCCATTTTGCTAACCAAGGGATCCTCAAGTGAGAGAATCTGACTCACGCAACCAGGATCGCCTTGCCGGGCACTTCGCCCGGCTAACTGTCGGTCTATCCGGGCAGCATCCTGTAATTCGGTAATAATAACATGCAGGCCTCCTTCAGCCTTGGCTTTAGTGCTCAATTTTATATCAGTCCCGCGCCCGGCCATACTGGTGGCTACCGTAACTGCGCCACTTTGCCCTGCTTGAGCGATGATATCAGCCTCTTCTTTATTCTGCCGCGCGTTAAGTACCCGATGTTCAATTTGTTTGTTCGCCAGCACCTGACTCACTGCCTCGGATGCAGCCACGGAATTAGTGCCAATCAAGATAGCTTGCCCTTTTAATACCAGCTCGGAGGTAAGTGACGCAACTCGCTGCCACTTATCTTCGGCTCTTGTATACACTTCTCTGTATATCTGACGACGTTGCGAGGGCTTGAGTAAGGGGATATTTTCACTACGCAACCGGTAAACGTCGAGTAACTCGCCTGCAACTTCACTACCGGTGCCGGTCATACCACAGAGATGGTGGTATTTTCTGAAAAAGTTCTGGTAGCTAATTTCGGCGTTGGTTTCGCGTGGCTTGGTGAGCTCTAGCCCCTCTTTGATTTCTATCATTTGTTGCAGACCCTGCCCCCAGCTTCGGCCTGGCATTACGCGTCCGGTGTAGGGATCAACTATCTGCACTGCGCCCTCATCATCAATAATATAATCTCTGTCGAGGTGGTACACGTATAAGGCTGCCAAGGCCTGTTTAACCAATGGGTCGCGATAAAAGCTACTTTGCCATAGACCGCTTAATTCGACACAGGCGTCAATTAATCTTTGTTGGCCTTTGTCTGTCAGATGAATAGAGGCTGAAGCATCTTTGGTAAAGTCACGCTCTGCTTCGAATTGTGCGCCTATCTGCATAGCGGTACGCAGTAACTGCTCTTCGCGGCTTCCAAACTTTTCGTCGCCGGAAATGATCAATGGCGTGCGGGCCTCATCGATAAATACACTATCGGCTTCGTCGACGATGGCAAAGTGCAGCCCTCTAAGCAACAGCTTGTTGCGCCAGGCAGTGTCTCCAGTTAGCAAAGATGCCTGCAAACGACGCACGCCTTTGCGATGGCTAAGCACTAACTGATCCTTGAGATAGTCGAAAGTCAGTTCTTTATTGCTGCAATAGCACAGGTGGCAGGCATAGGCTTGTTGTCGCTCAGCTGGTGTTTTTTCATGCGTGACAATACCCACCTGTAAACCTAGTGCGCGATAAAGTGGGAGCATGTCTTCTGCATCACGCTCTGCAAGATAATCATTTACCGTGACAAGATGTACAGGAATTCCAGCTAAGCCGGCGGTGGCCGCAGCCAAAGTGGCGGCAAGTGTTTTACCCTCTCCCGTCGCCATTTCTGCGATGCCTCCACGCAGTAAAGTGAGCGAAGCGCGTATTTGTGTATGATGATGCCGCATTCCCAGAGTACGTCCGCTCACCTCACGTATTAGGGCGAAGCTTTCAATTATAGCTGCCGTGCTCATGCCCTTTAGTCGCAACCGTACTTTGGCTTCTTGCAATGCCCGGTCCAGTTTATTTTGTTCCAGCTGTTCCAGTTCGCTGCCGCGCGCAAGAATCGCGTTAACAAGCTGGTCATTGCGACGCAAGACCTGATTCAGCAATTTACGTACGTGTTCTTTACAGCGCGCCAATACGGTATCGAAACGATTGCTTTCGAGCCAGCGCTTTTCATTGCGCAACCCGCTAATCAGGGCGTGTCGTTGACCAAACTCAGACATTGAAATAGGTCAGAAAAGTACGGCGAATAGCCCGATAAAGCCGAAATGCCAGCGGCTCATGCGGGTGTTCGAATTGAACGTATACGCGTTCCTCAACGTAGACATACGGCAAACGCTCAAACTCAATCAATACCGGAAAATACGGCAGAAGTGTTTCACTTTCATCGGCAGCCGGGTTCATTTTTATGGCCCCACCTCCGATCTCGGTGAGAATTGGGCTGGCAGGCTGTTTGGACGTAGAAGGATAAATGTGCCAACTTTGTGGTTTCCATTGTGTATCCAGTTGCGACGCCTTGATTGCTGTAACGCGATCTACCTGCTCCCGCACCAGTGTGATATCGGACTCAGGTACCATTCCCCTCACCTGAATATTGGTGTCGCTGACTACGTGCCCGACCAAATCACCTCTTTTCAGGTATCGATCTTGTAGGTCTTCTGGGTTACGCACTATCCAAATACCAGCGGCTCGTGCATGGACTTGTAAGTTATCTATCCTGGCTTGGCTTTCTTTTATCTCATTCTTCAGCCGGTCTAGCTCTTCTTCGTAGAGATTGATGTTGACCGGATCATCCCAGTAGCCCTGACGCTGTGCTCGCGCTTCAAGCCATTGTTGCTGCAGCACCTCGAGCTCTTTATCGAGCTCTGGATTGTGGCAGCTGAATAAACGGTCTCCCAGCTGTACCCGACTACCGCTGGTTTGATGGAGGTCGGTAATAAAACAATTTTCCTTGGCAATCACTCGCCGATTTTCTTCAAACTGCACAACGCCTTCTATTGTGGTGGTTAATGGAAAAGGCATTACGAACAGGATGGCAATCAAGACGCCCGCGCAAAGGCTGATAACTAAGGTTGGGCTGCGCTTGCCACCTGTAATGTCTCTATCCTGCCAGGCTTTAAACAGGGTTTTGAGGTTGGGCCAGATAAATGTACCGATTACCGACCACATGGCCAGTATTACCCCAATGACAAAATACTGTTGCGCGACGAACAAAATTATTGTGATCATCAAAAAGATGCGATAAACGAAGGCGGCGAATCCATAGCAGCATAACCAAGCGGCCTCGCGGCGGTCATACGCAGGTGATGGCAAACCTTTGATGCCAAATAACAAGCGTTTGCTCATCCAGCCCCAATATTGATTGGCGCGTTGACCGAGATTGGGAATTTCAAGAAAGTCAGAGAAAATATAATAACCATCAAAACGCAACAGCGGGTTGCCGTTGACTAAGACGGTAGATACCCCGGCAATAAACATTACGTTATAAGCGATCGACTTAGCGAGACCAGGTTCGGCATTGACCCAGACAATCATGGCCAGGGCCGCAATAAACAGTTCAATAAGAATGCCTGCTGAGCCGACCAACATGCGCTGCTTCTTGTCGGTAAACGCAGCTGCAGATGAGGCGTCGACATAAGGCATTGGCAACAACACCAAGATCATAATGCCCAGTTCATGCACTTCACCGCCACCACGTTTGACACAATAGCCGTGGCCTAGTTCATGGATTAGTTTTATCACTGGATAGATCAGCCAAAGCAGTAGTAGGTTATCGGCCGCTAGCACGCGATCACCTACATTTTTGCTCAATTCGTCCCAGTGTTGCCCCGCTAAAACGAGCATGTTTACGAACAACAGTACCCAAGCGATGGCAAAGAACGGCGTGAAAAATGGGCGCACCCAGCCTTGCGTCGCGTGCAGAAATCGCTCGGGATCCACAATAGGGATTTGAATCGACAATGGTGATTTAAGCTTAGTCAGCCAACGTTTTCGCGTGGCTTCTTTGCCGCGCTCGAACAGCTCGGCAATATCGCCACTGAGATCCATACGGATAAGATTGGCTTGGTAGAGGTTAGCCAAGAGCTGCAACAGTTCTTCGTGGGTGGGCATCGCTTCGCCCAATCGCTGTGATGAGAGCTCCCATAGTTTGTCGACACTTCGCTCGCCATTCATCAAACCGACGAGTAAATAGGACTCTGGCGTAATCCGGCGAATCTGCCCGGTCACGTGATCTTCGAGCAAATACCAGCGCTTGCCGCGATAGCGGTGTGGCGAGATGGTCACGTGGCGTCGCAATCGTGGTTTGAGCCCGGCGATGCGATACCAGTCTCGGGAAAACAGATTGGCACTCATTGTGGTGCCTCATTTAGCCTACATTGGCCTGCCATGCGCTTAACCCCAAAACCGCCAATATTGGAGTTTGAACCAATCGCGCAGGGCGCGAGTCCAGATGCTAAATAGTCGGCGCTCATCTACATAAATCTGCGATACCCCCTCTAGACCAACGCGCAATAGTTGCTGTTCACTGGCCAGCTCGGCTTCGACGCGATATACCGTATTGCCCTCTCGCACTTCGGTCATAGGGTTGATTCGAGTAATCATAAACGAAAACTTTTCATCCGGGAGGGCGGACAAAACCAGCTCGCCCTGCTGCCCTGCTCGCACATCATTAATGCGAAATTCATCTACATACATGGCCAAACGAAATTGTTCGCTGGGTGATAGTTCAAACAGCACTTCGCCTTGCTTCACCAGTGCGCCAATGCGCTGATTAAGATCACCACTAACTACGAGGGCATCAAAAGGTGCACGCATACTGGCCTGAGTTATCTGGTAGTCGAGCAAGGCAATTTCAGCTTGGGCACGTCGTACTTGCGCATTATTGATTTGCACCTGTGCTCGCTCTTGTTTGGCCAGGGCATCTTCGTACTGCCGCTTGGCTGCTGCCTGTTGGCTGATCCAGCTAATCCGTTCGAGGCGATATTCGCGCGTATCCAACTCTGCCAGCAGAGTGCCTTGAGTAACACTATCGCCGGCGCGAACATTGGCTTTTTGAAGATAACCCGTAAATGGCACCACGATGGATCTCAACTCTGCGCCTTCGACCACGGAGTCGGCTGCTATGTTGTAGGACCCCTTTGCCAGGCTGAAAAACAGTAGTACCGCAATAATGCAGAGCGCGCTTACTTTACGCGCGAGGAAGCCTGGGCCTAGCATACGCGATAGTTGATTGCGTAAACTACGCGTGAGTTGCGCATAAAATGGCAGGTTAGATTGGCGCTTTTCTTCGAGTACCGCGCCGGTAAAGTTAGCGAGCGCTTCCGCGGTCTGTTGGTCTTCGGGCGTAAAAGGTTTGTCGGGTCCTCGGTCAAACAGAACCGCACCATAGCAAAGCTCTTTTTCAACCAGAGGCACGCAAAGCAAACTGCGCCGACCTTCCTCTTCGGCGAGTTTTTGATGTGCAACAGTTACCAAATTATGCTCAACAGACAATGGCCAGCGCACTGATTCCTGCTGATCTACGCATTCTTGTAGCGCCAGGGTTGTGAGCTTAACCAACTGATGTTTTTTGCTGAGGCCACTGCTATCCGATTGGGAGTGGATCCGTACCTCTTGCCTTTTGACAAAGCCGAGTACCACCCGTTCGGCATCCAAATATCGACCTAGTACGTTTACAAAACGCAAAGCGGCATGGTCAAAGTCGGGTTCTTCAAGCACCTGAGCAACGCTTTCAATTACTCGGCGATGTTTTTGTGTGGCTGAAAGCGCGTGTCGAATGCGCTGCCTACTTTGGCGCAGTTCAAGCCAGGCCGAGCAAAACTCTATGGTTGCAAGGTTGTTTTGAAGTTGATTTTCTTGCTCTGCCCCAAATACCACACTCACCACGGCGTAAAGTTGTTGCTCTACAAAGACCGGATAGCTGCCAATTTGCAGCGTGCTTTCTTCCAGGGGCGTAATGAGGGGGGCTTGTCGTCGCAAAGTTTCTTCAGCAGATTGTTGCAATATCGCGTCAAAAACGGTGGCTTCTGGCCAAACTGCCTGCGCCTGAAACTGTGACGACGAGGTTTCATCGGTTACCAACAAAGCCGCACGCGCATCGGTTAGCTGCGCACTCAACCAACTAAGCCAGTGCTTAAACCACTGCTCCGACTCCATTTCAACAAGTTGTTCTATGGCGGGGCTTGCAATAGGGGACTGTAAGTTTAGATCATTCATTGGCGGCGTGAAATTACTGGTGACGCAGAGAGTGCGGCTAGCACATGGTGAGCGCTAAAAATATCGATACTTTTAAAAAAGTAAGCATATACAGGCTTGAATAGGTTGGATTGCGCGCGGACATGCTCGCGCGCTGTTCAACAGGTTTTAAGCCCCCCGCTTACTTCTGTTCAATATCGTCGAGTGCACCAAAACGCTTTTCATATTCAGCAACGACACCATTGAGCAGCACTGACAGACGCTTGGCTGCAAAGGGGCTGACAATGATGCGATCAGTGAGGTCAATACCTACTTCCTGCTGGCCAGCACGCCAAGCACGGTTTGTACCAAACAGCAGGGTAACCTCCTCACGCGTGCTTGAAACATTGCACACGTTTGCGTAAGAGCTACGCATATTGCTGTCGTCCCAACGAATGGTTGGGCCAGAGGCTTTGTTTTTCTTCACTGCTTCATCTGACATTACTTTTCCTCTTGGTTATGTCTTCCTAGTAAAGGGGCAAGAAGAGTGCGCTAAATTCGCTTTGTTGGCAATCCCCTCGCGCCCAAAATGTCGTTACTCGCTATTACCCCGTATTAGACACCCCTGAGCCAAGGGTTAAAGCGCTGACTTGATTGTTTTTTTCGTATCAAGGCAAGATCACCGCCTATTCGGGCATCACTGGTTTTGCCGCCGGCTAATTCCCAACCGCGCCGTTTGGCCACCTTGGCGACCATAAGCAAGCTGGCGGCGGCCGCGTCATCGATCGCAAGACCGGCCTGATTGTGCGCATCCGCGGAATTTTCGTTAAGCAATCCGTCAGAAGATGTACCCGCTTTCGTATCTTTGCCCTTGGTTGGTGTTGATGGTTTCTCGCCATCCTTGTCGCCCCCCTTTTTATCTGTCGACAATAACCCTCTCAGGTACTGATTGAGACGTTCCGTGGCGTCTGATTCTTCTTCGGAAAAGTAATCGTCAATAATTCCGGACCTGGATTTGGTCTTCCCTGCGTTGCTTCCAGACGTTTCCATTGTCAGAGGCAGGTTGCGCAAGAAGTCTTTTAACTGGTCATCGCTCAGTCGTGATAGCGATTCACCGTTCAGCAGAGGCACCAAGCGCAGAGCGCGATCTTGTCGCTTCACCGCATCTACGCGCGACGTCTCTATCTGACCCTGGGTAGTGAGCAGTCCAAAGGACTGTGTACCGATTTCACGAGAGTCCCGCTCCCGATAAAGGTCAAACATACTCGCAGAGATAACCTCCCGACCGGTAGGGTCTGAAGCAACAAGGAGCGTATCGAAGTCTTTGTTATCCATTACGCGGCCGTAGTTGCCGATAATGATGTCGGTAGACAAGTCTCCATTAAAGACGTCGCGGCCAGCTCCGCCTACCAGAATATCGAAGCCTTCACCCCCTTCAAGAAGGTCGTCTGCGCCTTGCCCGAGTAGAACAGATTGCAGATTTCTGATGCCACTTTCGGTACGGCTGATATCAACGAAGTCGCCGAATAGCGCATCCTCGCCTTCGCCGCCTTCGAGGTGATCGCGGCCCTGGCCACCAAGCACAATGTCATTTCCGCCACCCAGGTACACGGCATCGTCACCGCCGAGGTTAGAATCGACACGGTTTTCAATCCAGTTGATCTGGCTACCAGTAATATTGTGTCGGATGTAACCAATGTCCGCTAATACGGTATCATGGCCAAGACCCGCATGGACCTCGTCATCGCCAAGTCCGGCAATGATGATATCCTGACCCGCGCCGCTGTAAATCAAGTCCTCGCCATCGCCATCGTTATTGCTACGAAGCGAATACAGCAGACCATGTTGATACGCAATCTCTCCTGTATCCCCAAACACCACATCATTGCTCTGTCCACTATAGAGTCGATCATCACCAAGCCCACCAATGATCACATTGTAACCGTCGCCACTATCTACCAAGTCGTCACCTTGCCCTGACGTACTGCTGTGCATGCTGACTATTCTTCCCTGAGAGAACGACAGCTGGCCGCTGTCGGCCAGGATCCAATCGGCACCATCGCCAGTGTTGACAGTATCGTCACCGTAGCCTGCGATGATGATGTTGTCGCCCGCGCTGCTGCTGATGACATCTTCATTGCTAACGCCGTCTAGGTAAGGATCAATTTCGTTGTCTATGCGCACTAGGTTACGCGTTGTTGCATCCCATTCGATGCGGCCAGTGTCGCCGACGATCAGATCATTGCCGGTCGCACTATCGACGGTATCGCTGCCGAGACCTGCCAACACGATGTCGTCACCACCGTTGGTGTGGATGGCGTCATTCCCGTAGCCGGCATTGTTTGTCATGGCCAGGCTCAATGTGCCGGCGGTAAACTGCAACTCGCCGCTGTCAGCCAGGATTAAGTCGGCACCATCACCAGTGTTGACAGTATCGTCACCCAAGCCTGCAAGCACGATATTGTTGCCGCTCATATCGGTAATAATATCGTTATCGATCGTATCGGCAGCAGATTCGATGCGAGCAACCTGCAAGACCTCACTAGCATCACGCACATTATCGGCCAGCATGGCAACGCCGTTGGCATCAAGCACCTGCCCTTCTTCGCCAAACAGTATGTCGTGACCGGCTCCACCATCGAGCAGGTCAACTTCACTGCCGCCTCGAATCAGATCATTGCCGTCACGGCCGAATATGATATCGACACCTTGATCACCAAAGAGGGTGTCGTGTCCTGATTGCCCATCGATATAATCATCGCCCGAAAGGCCCGCTATTTCATCATTACCCTCGGCACCCAATAGTATGTCACTTCCTAAACCACCAGTGATGTAGTCCTTATCACTGCCGCCATCAATGCGTACTGCCAGAGTGGCGACTGAGGCGTTAATGATATCGATACCACCTTGGCCATAGATGTCGAGACGTCGATGCATAGGATCTGTGAGCCCGAGATAATTCGGATTCAAGAGGTTGTCTGACGCCGTGACCGTAACAGTATCTGTGCCTGCGTTGGTCAACAAGGATGTAAACGATATGCCTTGCTCATATACCGAATTGACCGAGATGGTGTCATCACCCTGACCAGTCCATATCACCAAATCGTTGTCGAAGTTACCCCCCGTTGCGGTGTATGCAATATCACCTCTCGAAAGGCCGCTTAAACGAGTATCAGTCAAGGTAACGTTAGTGTCACCAATCAGGCTGTCGTAATCGCTGACGTAGAGTGCATTGCTATCACTACCCGCATCGATGTGTAGCTCGCCATTGATACCATCGAGTGTGCCACTTGCTGTTTGTTGAAGGTTGAAATTAGCATTGGCTGTCGAACTTACATAGAACGAATCTTCACCACTACCGGAGCTGATGCGGGTAAGCGTATTGGCATGGGTAGTGATTACATTAACTGTGTCGTCACCAGATCCAGTGAGAATATCCAGCTGCTCAATGCCATAGTAGTTAATTCCGTCATTACGATGTGTAATGTTGACCTCTCCGCTGACTACATTCTCTTGACCCAGTATCAGCCCGCAATGTTCGCCCTGTAGAGTCAGTATAAACGTCGCGCCGACCTGTCTGATTTGAAAACCATCCGTTGAGGGATAATTCGAAACACGGTCTGGCTGGTTATTTGGGTTCAGAATAGGATCGAGTGCTTGTCTAAACTCTTTTTCGTCAACAGTGCTGTTTAGCGTGATTTCCTGGCCAAGAATGCTGAGCGTAAAGTCGGCGGCAACATTGGCAACATCAATCATAAAGACATTCTGTTGCAACGCAGTGTCGATGCGGCCCTCTCGCACAGTCTGTACAGCAATGCGCGGGGTGAAGCTTACCGGAGCACCTAACAATACATTGCTCAATACAAACTCCGGCATATCCATACCTGCCAAGTCATCAATAAAGCTAACGGTGTAAACGCGCTCTGGTTTGCCTTCAGTTTGTGTGAGAGCGACTGACACTCCCCCTTTAAAACCGACTTCAGTATGCACACCATCAATTAATGCCTGTAGTTGGTTCGACATCTCTACTGCACTGGCATCCCACTCGAACGTGAGGGTGCCATAACCCTCGAGCGTTACGTCATACGAGCCTGAGTTTGCTTGAAGTGTTATTTGCTGTTGCTCAGGAACACTGGGCATATCCAAACCCGTGAGAGACTCAGACGTGAGGTAAGCGATGTTGGCGTTGGTGTCGAGGCGATCATCTAATATAAGCGTATCCGTATCACTGCCACCATCTCCGATTACCGTCAACAACGCCATGATCTGGTCTAACTGTTGACTGTCATTGCTGACCAAGACCGTGTCGCTCCCTAATTGGCCATCAATAAGGGTATGACCCGATATCGTTTTAATGCGCACAGCATCGTCGCCGAGGCCAGTGCTGATATTCGTCGTACCCGTATGCGTCGATTCTATTATCAGATTATCGCTGCCCGTCCCCAGCTCTATATTGAGTGTTTCCAGATTCTCATAATTAATCCCTCCGGCAAAGAGTTGCCCACCAATATAGGTGTCGTCACCCATTCCAAGCCCGGTCAAACGATTCGCAGTTAGCACACCTGTGTCGTCTATCGGGCTGTCTCCGTTACGCACATTCATAACATCAATCTGTACGCTTTCATCCACTAAGGTATTGCGGTTTATTGGCCGGAATACATAGCTGTCTGTGGCTACGGGTAATAGTCTGTTACCCAAATTGTCTGTAGGCCAAATGACGTCCATATCGAGTGGTACAAGGCGCAGTTCAGAGCCCGCAACACTACCACCGACTACTTCGAATGACATACCCTCAAGTACCCCGCTAACAAAAAAGACTTCATACGGGTAAACGTTGGCACGCGGGTCAAAACCGGCATTCTGCAATATGTTAGGTGTATCAGGATTAAAGTGCGTGGCATTGTCATCTTGAATGGTTAACGCGCCGCTTGAATCAAGCACTGCATCAGCTGTCAGCGCGCCATCCGCAAGCAACCAGTTATTTTCGCCGGGCAGCATATGTGGGTTGTTGATTACAGCTTCCTGGTTGGTACGAATACCTCCATCGATGGTCAATGGGCCACGAATGTGGTTAACGCGTTCGTTAGGCGGCGCGACAACCTGTACGTCTCCACCGTCAATGAAATTGTCATCAATAGCAGATATATCAATCGTGACTGGCGTATCCCAAGCGTCGACGGTAAACCCTACAGAACGGCTTGAGGCGGCGATGTCTAGCTGTATCTCTTTGGACTGTGCATTTTCGGGGTCAGTGAGCGCAAGATCGGCATTGAATGTTGGTGTTTCCAACGCCTTCACATCAAGAATAAGATCGTCCGACGGTGGCGCTGTTAAAGCGATGATATAGGCGTCATTCATCCAGCTGATGTTGCTTTCGTAGTCAGAATACTGAGAACTGATCACGTATTCGATCTCATAACGTGTTGTACTGTCGATGGCCCAATCAGAAGATAGGGGTGTGACTGTTACCAACCCGGTTAAGGGATCGAATGAGTCTATGGCCGCGGTCTGGCCGATGCCAGTTGCCTCATCGAACCCTGTGCCTTCCGTAACGCGAATCACCATACCGCTGAGATTAAAGGCTGATGTATTGGTCTTATGTTCTTGCAGAGACATATTAAGACGGTAACTTTGCCCACCCAGCACACCGGTTTCGTATGTAGCGCGTATGTTTGCTGTATTCACCGGAGTTTGAACATCGGTTACTACCGACGACGTGGTGTTCGCCCATGAGCGATAAAAGCCTTCTATTCCTAAATATGGAATATAGAAATTTTGTGTGACCCGCTCGGTCGTCATTTCTGTACGTTTAACGGTTGTTTCTCTGATTTCATTAGTGACGACCTGATAACCGGTTTCTATGTAGTAATCACCTTCTGTGGTAAACCGATAAGGAATCTCTGGGTTTGCTCCTGCGACTTCAAACAGCACTGTCGTCGGATCTGCGGCGTTATAAAGTTTCAAATAAGGCGTTTTGATGATTTCGTGGTACACACGCGTCGTAACATCAATTCGCTCACTGACCGTGGTGTCAATGTAATATCGGTAATTGCCACTTACATAGTCCCTATTGGAGCTGGAAAGCAACGAGGTAGTCGAATTGGTCAGAGTTTCCTGATACGTCTTAGTGGTTGTTACTTGGGCTTCTTCGAGGTCAAACAGCCCCAGTGCTGAACCTGCATTTTTGAAATCTACGACCACTGTCGATCCATTGAGATTGCTTAGTAGAATGGAAGAACTTCCATCAGCCACTGACGCAATGTAGCCATGCGAAGCCGAATCTTCATTGATCTTGTCGCGCAAACCAAGCGCAATGAGATTAAGGTTGATATCTGCACTAGTGGCATCATACTCGAATGCCTGTCCAGCAATCTCAATGATCCAGGTTTTACCTTTACTTGGGCTCCCGGCCAGATCAATCTCAGCACTCGTGTAGTGTGCCAGTGTATCTAAAGCTGCTGTAAAATTCTGTTCAGCATTAATACGCTCATTGATAAGCGAGTTCAGCACCACGGGGCTACTGTCGACCCGCTCTACCAGAATTCGCGAATCTTCACTAACAACACGCAATTCTGTTTCTGCTGCGAGGTCTCGGACAAACTCGGAGGCAACTGCCGTCAGCGCTGCGTCAGCACTTGAATAATTTCTATCGGCGGTAAACACACCGTTGCTTGCAATACCTTGAATATCGATCGTCCATATGTCGCCACTTTGTACCGTATTTGGCGCTTCAAGCGTTACCAACTGCCCCTCGGTGATAACGTCCTCGACCATTCCCCTTAGACTTGCGAAACTGCCGGGGTTACCAGCCTTGGTAACAGCCAGATTGAAATCACCTGAGAAACTGCTGCCGGCATCGGTAGTCACCGTAATGGTGTTGCTGGCCGGCGAATACGCTAGGTTATAGTCTGCCGATGCACTGGGCAGAAGATAGTTATCAAGCAAATCCTGCAGGTCTGTAATGACCAAGGCATCAGTGACGGTGTAGCTTGCAATTGCGGTTTCGCCATCAAACAATTGCCATACTTCGCCATCTACAAAGTCTCTGTCAACAGGCATTGAAATACTCGCACTGGCAGTATTTGATTGTGGTGTAGCGTTACCTTGCGCGCTCGGTACGTAGCTTGCTTCACCAATCGTCACTACCTGATCGTGACTGCCATCATTAAAGGCAATACGCAGTCCGTTCGCGGTTACAGTGGCCGAGTACCCTGCCATATCACCGCTATCATCAAACAGGGCTTGCAAGGTTGCATAATCAACGAAAGTATCACTAACAACAGGGCTGGCACCACCGTAAGCATTGAGTGTAAAAGTAAATGTATCCCCCGAAGTCAGCCCGCGAAGGTCTATCGTGGCTTCATTACTACTGGAGCTAC
>JBFHVM010000040.1:0-15369 GCA_041589495.1 Oleiphilaceae bacterium
GGCGATTATATTGTTGTGGTTAATGCCGAAACAGTGGCAGTAACCGGCAAGAAAGCAAGTGACAAGGTGTACCACCGTCACACTGGTTATATCGGTGGTCTGAAGTCTATCACTTTTGAAAAGTTGATCGATAAAGCGCCTGAGCGCGTGATTGAGACGGCTGTTAAGGGTATGTTGCCACGTGGTCCGCTGGGTCGCGCCATGTTCAAGAAGCTGAAAGTGTATGCGGGTACTGAGCATCCTCATACTGCGCAGCAGCCCAAAGATTTGGAAATTTAACGGAAGGCGATTATGTCAACTGCATACAACTATGGTACTGGTCGCCGTAAGACTTCTGCGGCACGAGTGTTTCTGAAGTCCGGTAGCGGTCAGATCGAAATCAACGGTCGTCCTCTGGATGTGTTTTTTGGTCGTAAAACTGCACAGATGGTTGTTCGTCAGCCTCTGGAGTTGGTTGAAATGTCTGACAAGCTGGATGTAAAAATCACAGTAAAAGGTGGTGGTACCACTGGTCAGGCTGGAGCGATCCGTCATGGTATTGCGCGCGCTCTGATTGAGTACGATGAGTCACTGCGTAGCCCTCTGCGTCAGGCAGGTTGGGTAACGCGTGATGCGCGTGCTGTTGAGCGTAAGAAAGTGGGTCTGCGCAAGGCGCGTAAGAAGCCGCAATTCTCCAAGCGTTAATCGCGGAGACTGGTTGTCAAAAAGCGCTTGTCGACTGTATGGTTGGCAAGCGCTTTTTTTTGTCATGTGCAGCGGTCTGGCTGCGAAAGTTGTTGAAGCTCAATAGCAATTTCTTTACCATTTGTGGCTTTTAAAATGCCCGCCCTAATAGCAGTAGGTTTGGTTTCTGACGACTTTTTGAGCAGCAATCGCTTAGTGGTGAGCACAAAAAATTGTGCTGCCCTGTAGTGCGTGGTGAGTGCATGACAATAAGCTTTAAAGAGCAGTTATTTGATGGGGGAAGCCTGTATGAATGATGGCGACGTTAACGCAAGTCGGCGGCGATTTTTGGTCGGCGCCACCTCGGTTGTAGGTGGTGTTGGTGCAATCGGCGCGGCAGTGCCATTTGTTGCGTCCTGGAACCCGAGTGCCAAAGCCAAAGCTGCCGGTGCTCCGGTAAAAGCAGCGGTTGGTAAGCTCGAGCCGGGTCAGCGTCTAACAGTTGAGTGGCGGGGTAAGCCGGTATGGATCGTGCGCCGTACTCAGGAAATGTTAGACAATCTCGAAAAACTCAATGACCAGTTGCGAGATCCTGATTCTCAAGAGCCTCAGCAGCCGGAATATATTAAAGGCATCTATCGTTCTTCGCGTCCTGAATACGCCGTAATTCTCGGGATCTGTACGCATCTGGGTTGTTCTCCTCAATATGTGCCAGAAGTTGCGCCGCAGGAGTTTGACGAAAATTGGCTGGGTGGCTTCTTCTGCCCTTGTCATGGCTCTCGCTTTGATTTGGCGGGGCGTGTTTTTCAAGGTGTTCCTGCACCCAAGAATCTCGAAATCCCGCCTTACAAATACCTGGATGACCAGACCATTATGATTGGTGTTGATGAGGAGGCTGCCTGATGCAAAAGTTAATCGCCTGGATTGACGAGCGCCTGCCGGTCGTCGAAGCCTTCGAAAAGCACATGAGCAAATACTATGCTCCGAAGAACTTTAACTTTTTGTATTTCTTTGGTGTGTTGTCATTTGTGGTACTGGCTAACCAGCTGCTGACGGGTATCTGGCTGACCATGAGCTACAATCCGTCAGCTGAAGGTGCGTTTGCTTCCATCGAATACATTATGCGTGATGTGGAATACGGTTGGCTGTTGCGCTATTTGCACTCCACTGGCGCCTCTGCGTTTTTTGTAGTGGTGTATCTCCATATGTTCCGCGGTCTGCTGTACGGTTCATACAAAAAGCCTCGTGAGCTGGTGTGGATTTTTGGTATGACGATCTATCTGGCGCTCATGGCTGAAGCCTTTATGGGGTATCTCCTGCCTTGGGGGCAGATGTCCTACTGGGGGGCTCAGGTTATCGTTAACCTATTTGCGGCAATTCCCTACATTGGTGAAGATCTGGCGCTGTGGATTCGCGGTGACTATTTGATCTCCGGCATCACATTGAATCGTTTCTTTGCTCTGCATGTAGTGGCGCTGCCCATCGTGATTCTGGCTTTGGTGGTGCTGCACGTACTGGCTCTGCATGAGGTGGGTTCCAATAACCCTGACGGTATCAACATCAAAGAGAACAAAGATGAAAACGGCGTACCCAAAGACGGTATTCCCTTCCATCCTTACTACACTGTGCACGACATGGTGGGTATCGTGGTCTTCCTCTTTGTATTCTGTGCGGTCGTGTTCTACTTCCCTGAAATGGGTGGTTACTTCCTAGAGAAGCCTAACTTTGAGCCAGCTAATGCCCTTAAAACGCCTGACCACATTGCGCCGGTATGGTACTTCACGCCCTTCTACGCAATACTGCGAGCGGTGCCGGATGCCTTCCTGGGTGTTGTGGCCATGGGGGCAGCTATCGCGATTCTGTTTGTATTGCCATGGCTTGATCGTAGTCCTGTTCGCTCCATGCGATACAAAGGCAATCTCAGTAAGATTGCGCTGGTTTTATTTGTGATTGCTTTCTGCATCCTGGGTTATCTTGGGGTAGTCGTAGCGACACCAGAGCGCACCTTGTGGGCGCGTATTCTGACGGTGGTGTATTTCGCATACTTCATTCTCATGCCCTGGTACACCACGATTGAGAAGACCAAGCCAGTTCCAGCAAGGGTGACCATGAAATGAAAAAGATAATAACCGCACTCTTCGTTTCTATCTTTTCCTGTTCAGTGTTGGCGGCGGGTGGTCCATCTATCCCGATGGATCACATCGAAACCGATATTCGTGATCAGGAGTCCATGCAGCGTGGTTTGGCTCTGTTTACCAACTACTGTTTTGGTTGTCACTCCATGAAGTACGCGCGTTACGAGCGTGCTGCGATGGATCTGGGTATTCCCAATGAATTGTTTGAGGAAAATCTGATTTTTGGTGAGGCCAAAATTGGTAACCTGATGGAGATTGCCATGCCGGCAGATCAGGCCAAGGCCTGGTTTGGTGCGGCGCCACCTGACCTGACTCTAACTGCCCGCTTGCGCGGTCCAGATTGGCTCTACAATTACCTGCGTGCCTTCTATGCTGACGAAAAGCGTCCTTATGGCGTGAACAACGTTGTGTTCAAGGATGTAGGTATGCCTCATGTGCTGGCAGATCTGCAGGGTGTATGTGCCGAAGCACCTGAGTTGGGTGTTGAGCCAGAGGTAGATCCTCTGAGCGGCAACATTGTCAAAAGCAGTGGCTGTAAAGAGTTTGTTGTTGAAGGTTCAATGACGCCTGAAGAGTACGATGAAGCGATCTACGATCTGGTTAACTTTCTCGAGTACGTGGGCGAGCCGTCCCGTTTGCAGAGTGAAGAGCTGGGTCGCATGGTGTTGATCTTCCTCGCCTTCTTCTTTGTTTTTGTGTATTTCCTAAACAAGGAATACTGGCGCGGCATTCATTAGTCGTCGCATTTTTGCGAAAAAGGCTGTTGATGAACATCAATGGCCTTTTTTTGCTTGGGTATGTTGATTCGATTGTGCACAAATTGGTGTATAATCGGCGCCGAAATTTTATCTGGCCCAATTTGGGCTAACCAATACTTTGTGAGGTATGTCTATGGGTGTTGTGACCAAGCGGTCGTCAATGACTTTCTTTTCCGACGGTAAGAGCCATTATAGTCACCGCGTGCGTATCGTGCTGGCAGAGAAGGGCGTCGCAGTAGAAATCATCGATGTCGATCCGGCCAATAAGCCCGCCGAGCTGGCAGACCATAACCCTTACAATGAGCTTCCTACTCTGGTTGATCGAGATCTCGTTCTGTACGAGCCCGACATCATGATGGAATATCTCGATGAGCGTTTTCCTCATCCTCCGCTGCTTCCAGTTTATCCGGTCGCGCGCGCTCAAAGCCGGCTGATGATGTATCGCATCCGGAAGGACTGGGCGAGCCTAGCAGATCAGATTCTCGAGAATCCAGACGCTAAGGACGCTGATAAGCTGCGTAAAGAGCTGAAAGAGAGTATCGTCGCTGCGGCTCCCATCTTTGCAGAAAAGCCCTTTTTTATGAGCGATGAATTTACCATCGTGGATTGCTGTGTTTCTGCTCTGCTGTGGCGTTTACCGGTGATGGGTATAGAGCTCAACGAAGCGCAGGCCAAGCCAGTGATCAAGTACATGGAGCGTATGTTCGAGCGTGAATCGTTCCGTGAGAGCCTTTCTGAAGTTGAATTGGAAATGCGTAGTTGATGACGGTTGCGACCGTCTTTAGGAGAGCTTGTGATGACTCCCAGTAGGCCATATTTGGTCAGGGCGCTAAACGAATGGATAATCGACAATGATATGACTCCCTATATCGTTGTCGATGCCGGAGTGCAGGGAGTGCGCGTGCCGGAAGACTATGTCACCAATGGCCAGATTATCCTTAATGTAAGTCCGGGTGCGGTCAATGACTTTGTGGTTGACGAACAGGCCATCGAGTTTAAGGCGCGATTTGGAGGTGTTCCTATGCAGGTATACATTCCGGTCGTGGCTGTGATGGCCATCTATGCCAAAGAAAATGGTCAGGGAATGGTTTTTGGAGCCGAGCCCGGTGCACCTGAGCCGCCACCTGCTGGCGACGGTGAAGGCGCGGGTAATCATAACAAACCGAGTCTAAAGATAGTCAAGTAGGGGCTTTTATTCGGGGCGTTGCGCAGTAGCCTTTGTGCTGTCTTGTTATGGGGGCTGCTTGCTGTTTCGGTGCCTCCTGTCCCAAAAATATTGCTCTAAAAGCTACCGAACAGTTGATTCTCTATCTGGTGACACATGGTGTTTACGGCAAGCAGCTGTGCTTCCATACTGCGTGCAACGCCTTGTGTCTCGAGACAAATTTCCACATCAGATCCGTGTCGCACTGCCGATAATTTGCTGTCTTTCTGGCCTATGATTGTTACTACCTGTATACCTTTTTCGTGGGCCGTTTGCAGTGCCTGCAGTATGTTGCCGCAGTTGCCGTCTATAGACAGAGCAATCAGAGTGTCGCCCTCGTTACCGATCGCACGTAGCTGTTTGGCGTAAACATTGTGGTAGTTGCCGTCTTTGGCGATGGCCGAAATCGTCGTGGAATCGATCGAGATATTTATGGCTGGCAGGCTCGGGCGTTCAAACTCCTGTTGATGCATCAGGCACGTTGTGAGTAGGCCGGCCATGGGGGCGGAATAACCATTACCACACACAATTAACTTGCCATCAGCCAATAGGCTCTGGGTGATTAATGAGCACGCTTCATCGATTTGTGCGGAGGTGTGTTCAATCATTTGGGCGGCCGAATCGACGGCTTCGCACAGATATTTACTTGTTGGTGACAGGTCACTCATTGCGTTTGCTCATGCTGGTTCGAATGCTGCGGGGAGCCATTGTATGCGAAGAGAATCGGCGCTGCGAGTATCTGAGTCGATAGCAATCACATCAAAGCGGCTGGCTAAATGCCAGAGTTTGTTGGCGTGAAGATAGTGAGCTGCTGCCAGGCAAACGCGGCGCTGTTTGTTGGGTGTCACGGTTTCGGCGGCTGAACCATACAGCGAGCTTGCTCGATAACGCACCTCGACAAACACCAGTGTGTCCCGATGCTGCATGATGAGGTCAATTTCGCCGCGCCGACAGCGATAATTACTGCTATGAAAGCTAAGGCCTTTATTTTGCAGATACTGCTTGGCCAGTTGCTCGTAGTGTGCGCCCTTTCCCTGTGGCATGTACTTACTCCTGTATAGCGATAGCGGCTCCGTTTTTAAACATTGCCCATTGTAACTCACGTTCGATGGTGCCCCGCGTGTTTAGCGAAAGTAATCCTGACTGGCCGCTTACCCTGCTGTCAGGTAATTGTTGCAGCAAAGGTAGTCGGGAAGATAGTACGTGTGCGTCAGCGCCAAGGGCATTAAAGCGAGCATAGCGTTGCGCCTGGTCCTCTGTATGCTGGTTGAGTGACGCTTTAATTGGATGTGTATTGCTGAGCATCCAGGGCATTTCAACGAAGCGTACGCCATTGAGGTCGTCATTCGGTTGACCGTCTCGTGCATGGATTTGCGAAATTGAATAAACTGGGAGTTGCTTGGCATAGTGAAAGGCAAACAGGGGTTTTAACTGGCGTCCAATGGCGGGTTTAGCAAGCATAAATATGGCGTCGATATCCTGTCTTCGGCGTGGTTCAGATTGCAGAGAAAGTTGGGTGATACTGCGTAGCTTTCTCGCGCGCTGCGTGCTTTTGTCCGTGGCGAGTAAGTGTGAAACGGTGGCAGACAGGCTGCTTTGATCCGCATAGCGGGCGCTGGCGATTACGGTTCCACCCCACTCTTGGAGGCTGGCTCGAAATATCTGCTCGATACGGTTGCCAAAAGCGTCATCGGGGCCAATGATTGCCACGCGGTTGAGGCGGGATTGTGCCAGGTGGCGAGCAACCTGAGCGGCTTCATGCTCTGCAGCCAGACTGAATTGAAAAAGCAGGTCAGGCGGAGTGCTTAACGGATCGAGAGTGTTCAGGGCAAGGGTAGGAATACTTAATTGCTCGTCGCCTGCCAGGGTTTGTAGCTTGTCTTTTTCGAGGGGGCCAATGATTAAATGTTGTCCGCTGTCATGTTGTTGGTAAAGTTCTGTCAGGGCTCGCATATGTGTGTCGAACATTTCGATGCGTAGATTCTGTTGCCTGGGCTGTTGGTAATAACTTGCCATAAAGCCATCGCGAATCGCTTCCGCCACATTAGCAAGGGGGCCGCTGAAGGGCAGGGCAAGTGTGACGGTATTTGGGCTAATGTGTGGCAGTTGGGTGAGTACTTGAAGTTCAAAGGGTGGGAATATGGTTGCGCTATGCGATGGGTGCGTTTCGAACCACGAGGTGAGGTAGTGATATTGTTCTTCCAGGCTACTTTGCAATAGGCGGAGTTGTGTGGCGAGCTCGATCCATTCGCGTGTATTGCTGTCTCCTCCGGCATAGCTGGTGCGCGTAAGGTCTGCAGTTGCAATGCTGGTCAGTGCACTCCAGATAAGATTGTTGAGGTGATCTAGTTCATCAGCTTCAAACAGGCCTGTATGCTCCGAAAGAACGACAGCGGCTTCCATCCCTCTGTCCAAAGCCAAGTAGCCATCGCTCACGAGCATTACCAGATTTTTTTGTGTGTCAATTGGGCTTTGTGCAATGAAGTAGTTGATGCGTTCGGGTTGGAGAATATCGTCTAAAAAGAGTTTATCTTCTAGTGCCAGGCCGATTTCCAAGCCGAGTTGAAGCCATGTATTGGTGTGCGCCGCCGGCAATTGGTCGGGGTTGATGTCCTTTATTATTGCAAATGCCTGCCCGGCAAGGCCGTTATCCCAATATAATTGGGCTGCTTCCAGCAGCAGTGTATTGCGTACTGAGCTGTTCGGGCTTTGCGTTGCGCGAGCCAAAATCTCTTCGGGCCCCTGTTGTTGCGCGACGCGTTCGGGTATTGTCGTGCGCGCAGGTTGTGTCGTCGAGCAAGCGGTAGTCAGAAGCGCCAACAACAATAGGGCGCAAGGTAAAAACTGGCTGATATTGGAATTTCTTTGCGGCATGTATATGGCTTTTTTTGGCGTGCGTTGGATAGGCGAACAGCCATTTTATAGCGAGGGCTGGATCATTGGAAAGTGCGATTTATGTAGTTGCGACACCCATCGGCAATATGGAGGATATGTCTCCGCGTGCGCAGCGCGTTCTGAGTGAGGTGAGTTTGATTGCGGCTGAAGATACCCGGCATACGCGCCGCCTCCTCGACAATTTTGGGATAAGCACCCCCATGGTGTCTTTTCATGAGCACAATGAGCGGCAAAAGGCAGAAACACTTATCGCAAAGGTGCGTGATGAGGGGGAGGCTGTGGCGTTGGTTTCAGATGCCGGCACGCCCTTGATATCAGATCCGGGCTATATACTGGTTGCACAGGCTCGAGAGGCGGGTGTAAATGTGATACCAGTGCCGGGGCCGAGTGCTTTGATTGTCGCTTTGTGCGCCAGCGGTTTACCCAGTCATCGCTTTGCTTTTGAAGGTTTCCTGCCCAGTAAGGCCGGGGCGCGAAGGGCAGCACTGGAAATGCTGCAGAGTGAACCGCGCACGATTATCTACTATGAGTCGACGCATCGTATTATGACGACGCTTGAGTTGTTGGCAGAGCTTTTTCCTGAAAGACGGGTTTGTGTGGCCAGGGAGCTGACCAAGCGCTACGAAACGCTCTATACCGCTAGTGCGTCAGAGATTCTTCAGTGTTTGAAAACGGATAGCGTGCAGCAAAAAGGGGAATTTGTGTTAATCGTGGAGGGGGTTTCGGTAAACGAATTGCAGGTGCATCGCGAGCAAAGTCTGCCGGCTGATGAGTTGCTCAGGCGCTTGCTCAAGGACTTGCCACCCAAGCAGGCGGCAGCGGTGGTGTCGGATTTGACGGGACGGCCCAAAAAAGAGCTGTATAATCAGGCGGTGGTCATCAAATCCTCCTGATTTGTGACCTGTGCTTGCATTTTGCATAAAGGTGTGATTTGCGGTTCACTTCTTGCTGGTGCAAAATATGAACATTATTTACAAAACAAAACTAAAAAATCATGGACAGGCGGCATCAAACTTACATAGCCGGATTAATACTGAGCGTGCTCGTTTGCGCACAGGCACTGGCGTTTGAGCTTCTCTCAGAGGGAGCCATGGATACCGTGTCTGCTGTCTCTGCCAATTCTGCCGATGAAATCCTCAATGTCGCCGGTAGTACTGCTGCCGGTATAACGGTTGATGAGGACTTTGAGTCCCTTCCATTTCAGATAGACCCCACTCTCGCCGTCTATGAGACAGACGAAGTGTCTGAAGATATTAACTTCGAATTAACGCGCGAGGTGGAGAGTTGGGCCGAAAGCCTGCGTCAAACTACCCGCGGTGATGCGTTTGAGGTGGGTGTTGTGAGCGATGTGCCCGAATCTTCGTTCAGTAGTGATGATTTCGAAATTCCCGAAGTGGAAATTCCAGATCTTCCCTTCGATTTCGATCCTAATGGCACCGAAGATATCGTGATTGAGTTGGGGCGCGTCGAAACTGTCGTCGAGCTGCTAGAGGCAGGTGTTGACGATATCACCTTCGAGGTGCGTAGGGTTGTTGAGCGTACTGCCATCATCGATGCACGCCCCTTTCAGGATCAACCCGCCATTGGTAGTGTTTTCATCTACGATCTCAACAGTCTCAGTAACGTGGGTATTGCCCGCGTCCGCGAATAAATCTTGCTAATTGCCCTTGCTGACGTTATCGTCCGCGCTGAGTTCGCCAGACAGTCGCTGGCCTCATTGAGGCGAGAGGAAAGTCCGGGCTCCGCAGAGCAGAACGCCAGGTAACGCCTGGGGGGCGCAAGCCTACGGAAAGTGCAGCAGAGAGTAGACCGCCTAAGTCGACCGTTCTACGGTTGGCCGGTAAGGGTGAAAGGGTGCGGTAAGAGCGCACCGCATGACTGGTAACAGTTCATGGCATGGTAAACCCCGTTCGGAGCAAGACCAAATAGGAATCCAATGGCGTGGCTCGCGCTGGATTCGGGTAGGTTGCTTGAGCCAATTGGTGACGATTGGCCTAGAGGAATGACTGTCCACGACAGAACCCGGCTTATCGGCGAACTCTCCCTTCTCTTATGCCTTTAAACTGTCTAGGAGCTCCGCAGCTTGTATGAAGGACAGCGAAGGTCGTAATAAATGATGCCTCAAGGTGGTGCTCACAGGCTCCGCCCTCGCCTTGGTCGCTGCTAAATTGTTGCTGGTGTTGCTCGGTGCCATTAACACCTTTCTTCAAATCGGAAAGCGTAGTTTACTGCTTTCCAATTAGTGCTATATTGATTGCCTTGCTTTGAAGTCTCCTCAAACAACCTGGCGTGGGTTGGTCAGATAAATATTGGCGGCTCGCGTGGAGGGTCCTCCTTGTGGATATTGATCGGATTACCGGAATACTGGAAGCGCAGCAAAAAGTGATTTCAATGATCACGTCGGGAGATGCCTTGCCAGATTGTCTCGATGCGATCTGTCGTCTGATCGAATCGCTTTTAGCCGAAGCCAATGCACGCACATCGATTTTGCTTCTTGAAGATACACGATTAAAGCATGGCGGCGCCCCCTCTTTACCCAAAGCCTACTGTGATCTCATTGATGGGATTGAAATTGGGCCGCGCGTTGGTTCTTGTGGTACGGCAATGTACAAAAAGCGGCAGATAATTGTGTCGGACATCAGTACAGATTCGCACTGGGCGGACTACAAGCATATTGCGCTAGAGCATGGTCTCAGAGCATGCTGGTCTAGCCCTATTATGTCTTCTTCTGGTGCGGTGCTGGGCAGTTTTGCGATTTACTACACGGAGCCTAAACAGCCAGATGCCCATCATTTGGAGATGATTGACAGGTTTTCCAACTTGTCCGCTTTGGCGATAGAAAAAGTACAATCGAAGCAGCGAGAGGCTGAGCTGACCTCCAAACTCCGCGACAGTTATGGAAAATTTTCTGCTTTCACCAGTGTTATGCCCGATTTGGCATTGATTATCAGGGAGGATGGCACCTATAGCGATGTTTATGGCGCCGATAATGACTTGTTCTACGCTTCGCCTAAAACTCTTATTGGTCGAAAAGTGCAGGATGTTTTGCCGCAAGAGCAGGCTGTCTTGATTATGAATGTGATTGCGCAAGCGCTGAATAACGGGAGCGTTGAAGTGCTGGAGTATGAGTTGGATGTGCCTAGAGGGACGCGGATATTTGAGGGGCGTGTCACGCAGATCAACAATTACGACTCTGATAATCCCGATCATCGATATGTGCTCTGGATGGCTCGCGATGTGTCTCAGCGCAAGCAGGTGGAGAAGCAGATTGAGAAACTTGCCTTTTATGATCCGCTCACCAATTTACCCAATCGTCGCTTGTTGCTTGAGCAATTACGCTCTCTAATCGAAAAGGCCAAGCGCTATAAAAAATTCGGTGCACTGCTTTTTTTGGATCTTGATGACTTCAAGCGCATTAATGATTCGCTGGGGCATTCTGTGGGCGACCAGCTTCTGGTGAAGGTGGCCAATCGTCTCAAACCGCTGATCAGGGATAGTGATATGCTTGCTCGAATTGGTGGTGATGAATTTGTCATCATTCTTGAATCGATTGAGACGGATCTGGATTTATTATGTGATCATGCTGCAAGCGTTGCACAGAAGTTGTTGAACGCTTTTTCCGACAGTTTTTGTTTGTCCGATGGGGAGTATAGTATTGGCTTGAGTATTGGGGTCAGTTTGGTGCAGGGGGATACGGGTTCGGCCGATGAGGCGCTCAAAGGTGCTGATACTGCTATGTATCGTTCCAAACGGTCTGGCGGGAATCAATATACTTTCTTTGATCCGGAACTGCAAAAGCATCTGGATGACCGGTTGGGGCTTGAGATAGCAATACTTAAGTCGATAGAGGGTGGGCATTTTAGTACCTTTTTTCAGCCTCAGGTCAGTGTGGATAAAAAAGTCGTGGGAGCCGAGGCCCTGATTCGCTGGTGGCACCCTGAGCGAGGTTTGGTCGCGCCGCAGAAATTTATACCGATTGCGGAGCAAATTGGGGTGATTGGCAAGCTGCAGCAGGTGGTGTTGCGGGACAGTGCGAAGCTGTTGGAGCGGCTTGAAGAGCAAGATTTGATCGATGCCGATTTCAGTATTTCGATTAATGTCAGTGCGGTGCAGTTCAGAAATACCGAGCTGGCCAACGAATTGCTGGGGGCGCTGCAGACGCTAAAGCTAAAGCCCGAGAGGATAAAACTGGAGATAACAGAAGGTTTGCTGATCGACAATGTCGATAGAGCATGTTGGCAAATGAATCAATTGCAGAAGCAGGGCTTCCGTTTCTCTATTGATGATTTTGGTACCGGGTATTCGTCTCTTGCTTATCTGCAGAATTTTCCCATCAATGAGCTTAAAATAGACAAGTGTTTTATTGATAAGATTCATCAGGAAGATATTGGTCTTGGTATTGTCGATGCCATTATTGATCTTGGGCATCATCTCGGCTATCGCGTTATCACCGAGGGAGTGGAAAAAGAAGAGCAAATCAGCGCGCTTAGTGAGCGGGAAATAGCGGCAATTCAGGGCTACTTCTTTTCACAAGCCATACCGTCGGAGCAATTTGTGGAATGGGTTAGCGCGTACCATCCTGGTTCTGCTGTCAGTCGACATTAGGTGTAGTATCGTTGTTAGGTGTACAGGGTTGTCGCACGTTATGCCTGGCGTCGCCAGAAAGATGAAAATTCTTTAATTGCGTGAAGCTGGCCGGCCCCGCATTCGCATGCTAGCTTCCTCTGACTCTGGGAGTGTTGTGGCTCTAGTAGGCGGTCGCTAAGAGGTACCGCTTTGCAAGCACCGGTTTCCAACTTCAATAGTTGTCATCATCACCTGTCTTTTCGCTTTTTGAAGCAATCCTCATATAAGAAAAAAATCTTACACTTAAAGTGATTTCTAGCTTTGCACTGTTATCTCTTTGTATTTGCTGAAAATGCGCTGTTGTCACGCCATGCTCATCGTTATGCCTTCCCTCTAAGTCGTTGTGTTTATTGCTTTTTTTAAGTTCTAGCGGCGCCTGAATTCGCTTGATTTGTCTACATGTAATTCCTATAGTGGTGAAAAGTAGTGAAAAGTGGGTGAAATAGGTATTTTTTACCCATCAGGTGGGTTTCAGGGGTTAAATTTTGTTTCTAGGTAGTCACGCCATCAATATGGATGCGAAAGGTCGCATGGCGATTCCGACGAAGATTCGGGAATCGCTCGCGTCCTATGGTGACGGCCGCATCGTGGTGACTGCCCATACCGAAGAACGTTGTCTGCTGGTATATCCCGAAACCCAATGGCAGGAGATTCTGCCAAAAATCGAAGCGCTGCCCAGTTTTAATAAGGTGGCTCGCCGGGCGCAGCGTCTGCTGATTGGTTATGCAACGCCGCTGGAGATGGATGGCAACGGACGTATTCTGGTGCCACCAACGCTGCGTGAGTATGCCGAGCTGGAGAAGAAGCTCATGCTGGTTGGCCAAGGCAAGAAGTTCGAATTATGGAGCGAGCAAAAATGGCTGGATTGGCTCGATGCCAGTGAGCTTGATGATGATATTCCAGAAGAAATGCAGAGTTTGTCTCTCTAATGGTTGGCGACTTCACACACGATACGGTTTTGCTCGAAGAGGCGGTTGAGTCGGTACTGGGTAAAACGGATGGTCGCTATGTGGACGCGACCTTTGGTCGTGGTGGCCACAGCCAGCACTTGTTAAGTGCTCTGTCGCACGATGCGCAACTGTTGGTTATTGATAAAGATCCTGTGGCCATTGGTGTGGCGCGTGCGATGCAGGAAATGGATGCGCGTCTGCACGTGGCGCATGGCAGTTTTGCACAAGTGTCGGAATTTCTTGATCGGCAAGGCTGGCCAAAGATGGATGGTCTGTTGGCGGATTTGGGGGTTTCCTCTCCGCAGCTGGATGAAGCGGAACGCGGTTTCAGTTTTATGCAAGACGGCCCGCTCGATATGCGTATGAATACCGAGGCTGGCGAGAGTGCAGAGGCCTACCTGGCGCGAGTAGATGAGGCAGAGCTTTCGCGCGTGCTCAAGGAATACGGCGAAGAAAAGTTCGCGCGGCGTATTGCGCGCGCCATCATCGCTGAACGGGACAAGGCGCCGATTAAAACCACGTTGCAGTTGGCGAGCATTGTCAGTGACGCGAATCCGTCTTGGGAGAAGCACAAGCATCCTGCAACGAGAGCGTTTCAGGCTATACGTATTGCTGTGAATGATGAGCTGAAAGATCTTGAGGTGCTCTTGGAACAATCCGCAAATCGTCTGGCGGTAGGAGGAAAACTGGTGATTATCAGCTTTCACTCGCTTGAGGATCGGATGGTTAAGCGCTTTATGCGTAACAAGGGCCGTGGTGATGAGCCGCCGGCTGGGGTGCCAGTGGCGGAGAGTCAGATTTACCGGCCGTTCAAGGTATACAGCAAGGCTATTAAGCCGGGTAAGTCAGAAGTGGAGCGTAATGTGCGTGCGCGAAGTGCAGTGATGCGTGTTTTGGAGAGGGTGGCTGATGAGCAGACCTGATTTAACACAACTACGGGAAGGTGGGCGTGGTGCCAGTGTGCGCCCTGTGCGCTTGCACGCGACGCCAGTACGCACCCGGGTGATTGAAGCTCTGGGTGAGCTGGTGGAATTCTTTCAGCAGGTGTCACTTAAAGGATTGGTCATTACGTCCATGCTATTGGGTGTTCTGCTGTTTTCTGCCATTGGCGTGGTGTATTCCTCCCACTTAAGTCGCCAGCTGTTCGCTGAACAGGCGGTGTTGTTAGAAAAAAATGACCAGCTTCAACTGGAGTGGGCGCAGTTGCTATTGGAGCAAAGTGCCTGGAGTACGCCTAACCGAATTGAGTCGGTGGCGAGTGATGAACTGCAAATGATTGCCCCTGAGGTGGAACGCATTGAACTGCTGTACTAGGAGAACGCAATGAGCGAACGTGCGCAAGCACCTGTACAGCTCTGGTCAGCCTGGCGAGTGACGGCTCTGCTGGGCTTTTTGCTGTTTTGCGCAGTCGCTTTAGCATATCGCGCGGTACAGTTGCATGTGGTCGATCAGGCTTTTTTGGCAGATCAGGGAGACTTGCGCTCCATTCGATTTGAAAGCCTTGATGCCCATCGCGGATTGATTAGCGATCGCCACGGCGAGGCTCTGGCAATCAGTGCGCCCGTGGAAACCGTGTACGCCAATCCTCAGCAGCTGGACTGGGATCCTGCCGGGCTCAAACGCTTGGCTAAATCACTGGACATGAGCGTCGCTTGGTTGACTCGGAAGCTTGAACGTAATCGCGATAAAAGCTTCGTTTACCTCAAGCGCAAAATGGCACCGCACCAGGTGAGCAAGGTGCTGGCTCTCAATCTTGATGGCATCTACTCGCGCCGTGAATACAAACGTTATTACCCTGCCGGAGAAGTGGCGGCGCATGTGGTTGGGTTTACCGATATTGATGAGCGAGGCCAGGAAGGTATTGAGTTGTCATACAACAACTGGCTGACCGGTCATCCCGGGAAAAAGCGGGTGCTGAAGGATCGCAAGGACCGGGTGATCAAGGATTTAGGTACGGTTGAAGTGGCTCGCTCAGGCAAAGATATTCAGCTTTCGCTCGATATGCGCCTGCAATATCTGGCTTATCGAGAATTAAAAGCGGCGGTTGAAACGCATCGGGCAAAGTCGGGGTCTATAGTCATGCTCGATACGCAAACCGGTGAGGTGCTGGCCATGGTAAACCAGCCGTCTTACAACCC
>JBFHVM010000041.1:0-15125 GCA_041589495.1 Oleiphilaceae bacterium
AACGTGTACTTCGAGCCCGATCACTGTTTCCCATTGCATCGTGTATCCTCCGGGCGATCAAAGTTGCGGACTGGCTTGATGCCAGTCGGTAGCAGTCTGGAACTGATGAGCAAAGTTAAGCAGGCTGGCTTCGTCGAAGTGTTTGCCTAATAGTTGCAAGCCCACCGGAAGCCCTTTCACCATGCCCGCCGGGATGGAGATGCCAGGAATACCGGCCAGGTTGGCCGAGATAGTGAAAATGTCTTCGAGGTACATTTGCACCGGATCATCGCCCTTGGCGCCGAAGCCAAAGGCTGGGCTTGGCGTGGTGGGTGCTAGAATGGCATCCACTTGCTCATAGGCCTTCACGAAATCGTTGCGCACCAAGCGGCGTACCTGCTGGGCTTTGCGGTAATAGGCGTCGTAGTAACCGGCCGATAGGGCGTAGGTGCCAATGAGTATGCGGCGTTTGACTTCGGTGCCAAAACCTTCGGAGCGTGAGCGTTCGTAGAGGTCCATCAGATCCTTGGGATCTTCACAGCGATAGCCGTAACGCACGCCATCGAAACGAGAGAGGTTGGCGGAGGCTTCGGCGGGGGCGATTACGTAGTAGGCCGGAATCGACAGGGCTGCATTAGGTAAAGACACTTCTTTAATTGTGGCTCCCAGTTGCTCAAATACTTTAATGGCGGCTTGCAGTGTTGCGGCCATTTCGCTGTCGAGCTGGTCGTTAAAGTATTCTTTGGGCAGACCCAGTGTGCGGCCTTTGAGTGATTGATCCAGGTTGGCACTATAGTCGGGGACGCTTTCGGCCATGCTGGTGGAATCTTTGGGGTCGTGACCGGCCATTACCTGCAGCATCATGGCGGCATCGGCTGCCGTGCGAGTCATGGGGCCGCCCTGATCGAGGCTCGAGGCATAGGCAATCATGCCGTAGCGGGAGACACGTCCATAGGTAGGTTTGAGACCGGTGAGATTACAAAAGGCTGCCGGTTGACGAATTGAGCCCCCCGTATCGGTGCCGGTGGCGGCCGGTGCGAGACGCGCTGCAACGGCCGCGGCCGAGCCACCTGAAGAACCACCCGGTACCAGGTCTTCTCCCTGGCTCCAGGGATTAATCACCTTGCCGTAATAGCTATGCTCATTGGAGGAACCCATGGCGAATTCGTCGAGATTGGTTTTACCCAGGCATACGGCACCTTCACTTTTAAAGCGTTCAACTACGGTGGCGTTATAAGGTGGCACAAAGTTGTGCAGCATTTTGGAGCCGCAGGTGGTGAGAGTACCTTCGGTGCAAAAAATGTCCTTGTGGGCGAAGGGCAGGCCGGTCCACAGGCTGTGTTCGCCTTTGGCAATGCGCTCGTCTGCTGCCTTGGCATCGGCCAGAGCGTGTTCGTGGTCCACTGTGATATAAGCGTTAAGACGCGGATTAAGCTGGTCTATTCGATCCAGGTAGCTTTTAGTCAGCTCCTGACTTGAGAACTGCTTGCTGGCCAGACCTGCGGCAAGCTCTTTTAAGGTGAGTTCTAGCATGGTGTTCGCTCTTGTTTGATTCTGTGCGGGCAATCCAGTAATGATGGAAAGGCTCTATTCAATGACCTTGGGTACGAGGAATAACCCGTCTTCGGTAGCGGGCGCCACGGCTTGATATTTTTCGCGCTGATCACTTTCGGTCACTTCATCGGCGCGCAGGGTTTGTACGGCATCCAGCGGATTGGCCATTGGTTCTACGCCATCGGTGTCAGCGGCTTGCAGTTGGTCCACGAGGGCCAGTATGTTGGCAATGTCGCCGCTGAGTTTTTCTGCTTCATCGGCGCTCACCTGTAAGCGAGCCAGGTGGGCAATCTTTTTAATGTCTTCGGATCCGAGTGACATGAGCTTCCTCGCTATAGCGATAGGGTGCAAGCCGACGCTAAAGCTTGGCGCTAGCGGCGGCTCTTCCGTAATTTTTAATAAGCCGGCAATCATAACAGTTTCGCGTAGGCAGACAAGCAAGGGCGCTATTTCTTCGCGTGCTTTGGTTAAAAGCTGAGCAGTAACACTGGGAATACCGTTCAGAGGCCTTTAAATCTGCGTCATTTTCGGATTTCGCCTTGCCCTGTACTGGCGCCGTTGATAAAGTTGCCCGATTATTTTTTTGGTTATCTTCAGGTTAGAACGCTTCCATGTTTAAAAAGATAAGAGGCATGTTTTCCAGCGATTTGTCGATCGATTTGGGTACGGCAAATACACTGATCTATGTGCGGGAACGCGGCATTGTACTCGACGAGCCCTCAGTGGTTGCCATTCGTAACCACGGTGCGCAAAAAAGCGTGGCAGCAGTCGGTGCAGAAGCCAAGCGCATGCTGGGAAGAACGCCCGGAAATATTACGGCTATTCGCCCCCTTAAAGATGGCGTAATTGCCGACTTTGTTGTCACAGAAAAAATGCTGCAGCACTTTATCCATAAAGTGCACGAAAACAGTTTTATAACCCCCAGCCCTCGTGTACTGGTATGTGTGCCCAGCCGCTCCACCAAGGTGGAACAGAAAGCGATTCGCGAATCGGCCTTGGGTGCGGGTGCTCGTGAGGTGTATCTGATCGAAGAACCGATGGCCGCGGCCATTGGTGCAGGCCTTCCGGTAGAAGAGGCTAGTGGCTCGATGGTCGTTGATATTGGTGGTGGTACTACCGAGATAGCGATTATCTCCTTGAACGGTATTGTTTATGCCGATTCGGTTAAAGTAGGTGGTGACCGTTTTGATGAGGCGATCGTGACCTACGTACGTCGTAACTATGGCAGCCTGATTGGTGATGCTACGGCCGAGAAAATCAAGCAGGAAATCGGTTGTGCCTATGAGGGTCTTGAATTACGCGAGATCGATGTACGCGGCCGTAATCTGGCTGAGGGTGTGCCGCGCGGTTTCACGCTGAACAGCGAAGAAATTCTCGAAGCGCTGCAGGAATCTCTGGCGGCTATTGTGCAGGCGGTTAAAGGTGCCCTGGAGCAGTCTCCACCCGAGCTGGCTTCGGATATTGCCGAGCGCGGTATTGTGCTCACCGGCGGTGGCTCCCTGTTGCGCGGTCTGGATCGCCTGTTAAGCGAAGAAACCGGCTTGCCGGTGATCGTTGCTGAAGATCCGCTCACTTGCGTTGCACGCGGCGGTGGCAAGGCGCTGGAGCTGATCGATAAGAGTGCCGAAGGCCTGTTTCCGATAGACTGACCCTTCGCCCCATGCCGCATCTGTTATTGGGTGCGGCAGGTCGAACGGCGCATCGCGCAAGCAGGAGAATGTTATCAAAACTCTTTTCTCGCAAGGTCCCTATCTGGGCTACCGTCTCCTACTGGCGGTAATACTCTCGCTCGCCCTGTTATTTATTGATACCCGTTTTTCTCAATTGAACCCTGTTCGGCAGGCGCTCAATACGGTGCTCACGCCTGTACAATGGGTGAGTGACTTGCCCTCTCAAATTTCCTCTGGCCTAAGCTTTTTGTTTACTAGCCGCCAGTCTCTTGAAGAAGATATTGATCTGATGCGTGCACGCCTCTTGGTGTTGGAGCGCAAATCACAGAAATTGGCCTCGGTGACTGCCGAATTAAACCGCCTGCGGGAGTTGCTTAATGCCTCACGAATTCTTGAAGAGGGCGTGGTGGTAACCGAATTGATTGGGGCGAGTCCTGATCCCGATAACCAGTACATCATCATCGACAAGGGGCTCAATGACGGTGTTTATCTGGGCCAGGCCGTGCTTGATGCCGATGGATTGATGGGGCAGGTTATCGAAGTGAATGAATTTAGCAGCCGCGTATTGCTCATTTCTGATAACCGCCATGCGGTGCCGGTGAAGGTAAACCGAAATGGTGTGCGTGCCATTGCCTACGGAGTGGGATCCACCAATTATCTTGAACTGGGCAATGTGCCCGATACTGCAGACATAGAAGTTGGCGATTTGCTCGTGAGTTCCGGGCTGGGCGGACGTTTTCCCAAAGGCTATCCGGTCGCTCGGGTCACCTCTATTGAGCATGATCCGGGGCGTCCTTTTGCGCGGGTGAGGGCGGTTCCTCTGGCCAAGCTTAATCGCAGTGAGTTACTACTGCTGGTATTTCGTGAAAATGAAGCGGCCATTGAGGCGAGTGAAGCCTCTTTAGACGGGGAGGCGACAAACTGATGGTGGCATCAAATTTCAGTTGGGTCGCGGTGATTCTGTCGTTCTTCCTGGCTGCGGTATTAGAGTTATTGGTATTGCCCGAGACTATCGCGCCTCTGCGCCCGGAATGGATGGTTCTTTGTCTGATTTACTGGCTTTTACGCCACCCGGAACGTGTTGGCTTGGCGACAGCCCTCGTAGCCGGTCTGGTGATGGATTTGCTGGCCGGGAGCTACTTTGGCATGCATATGATGGCGATGAGTGTCATCAGCTATTTGGTGCTGGCAATGCAGCAGCGCTTAAAAATGTTCCCCGTTGTTCAGCAGTCTCTCATCGTATTTTTTATCACGGGTATTCAGTTAATGGTGGTCTATACGCTGCGTACCATACTCAGCGTGGCAGACAGCAGTCTCGAGTATCTCTGGCAGGCACTGAGCAGTGCCCTGTTCTGGCCCTTTATGCTTATTCTGTTCGATCGTTTGGTCTTCGCTCTGAGGTAAACCTATGCAGTTACTAATTCTGGCCTCGTCTTCTCCGCGCCGCAAGGAGTTGTTACAGCAGATTGGTCTGGATTTTACCGTGCAGGTTGCTGATATTGACGAAACACCTCATGCTGGTGAGGCTGCGTTGGCATACGTAGAGCGCATGGCCCGGACCAAAGCCCAAGCGGTGAGCCGGGAATTAAAACCTCTCCACACCGGTGAGAGCCGCTATATTCTGGCCGCAGACACCATTGGTGTGTTGGATGGTGAGATACTCATAAAACCGCTTGATCGCGAAGATTTTGGCCGAATGATGGGGCGTATGTCGGGTTGCACACATCAGGTAATCACCAGTGTGAGTGTCGCCAGGCAGGCAGCTGGCACTGATGCGACCGAACAGCGGCTCATTTCGGTGACAACAGATGTCAGGTTTAAAGTGCTCGAAGCTGATGAAATCGAGGCCTACTGGCAGAGTAGTGAGCCGCTGGACAAGGCCGGTGGCTATGGCATACAGTCGAAGGGTGCGCTGTTTGTAGAGGGTATACAGGGTAGCTACAGTAATGTGGTTGGCTTGCCTCTGCAGGAAAGTGCAGCACTGTTACAAGAGATGGGATTTGAACTATGGACAGCCATGCAAGCCTGAACGGTGACTCATCGCCCGATGACGGGGTTAAGGTCAGAAATAAAACGGCAGTAGCGGGAATGAGTGAAGAGATACTGATCAATGTCACGCCGGTAGAAACGCGTGTAGCGGTAGTCGAAAATGGCATGCTGCAAGAAGTGTATATTGAACGTACCAGTCGTCGTGGTCTGGTGGGCAATATTTACAAAGGAAAGGTAGTCCGAGTGTTGCCCGGTATGGAAGCCGCTTTTGTGGATATTGGTCTGGAACGGGCAGCGTTTATTCACGTTTCAGATATCGCCATCGATGTAGATGACGAAGGTGGCGCCTCATCCTCGCGTAGACAATCCCCTGATATTGCGCTGCTGTTACGCGAAGGGCAGTCACTCACTGTACAGGTGATTAAAGACCCCATTGGTACCAAAGGCGCTAGGCTGACGACGCAACTATCCATTGCGAGTCGCTATCTCGTTTACATGCCTGGTGTCGATCACATTGGCATTTCTCAACGCATTGAAGACGAAAGCGAGCGCGATCGTTTGCGTGAATTGGTGCAGACCTGCCAGCTGGATGATGCATCGAGGGATAATAGCGTAACCGGCTTTATCGTGCGCACCGCAGCCGAAGGCGCTGGTGAAGACGAGTTCAATGCCGACATGCAGTTTTTGGCGCGTCTGTGGAAAAAGCTGGAGCAACGCATTGCCGAAGAGCTGGCACCCTGCGTGATTTATCAGGACTTGCCTTTGTACATGCGAGCGATTCGTGATCTGGTGAAACCCCAGTCCGAAAAAATCCGAATCGACTCTCGCGAAAGTTATACCAAGGTAAAAGAGTTTGCTGAAAACTTTCTGATCGATGTGAGCGATCGATTGGAGTATTACCCTGGCGAACGTCCGATTTTTGATTTGTACAATATCGATGATGAAATTCAAAAGGCACTGGGTCGTAAGGTGCAACTCAAATCGGGAGGTTACCTGATCATCGATCAAACCGAAGCGATGACCACGATCGATGTGAACACCGGGGCCTTTGTTGGACATCGTAATCTTGAAGAGACTATTTTCAAAACCAATCTCGAAGCCGCGCGTACCATCGGTCGCCAGCTTCGGCTGCGTAATCTGGGTGGCATTGTAATTCTGGATTTCATCGACATGGTGGATGAGGAGCATAAACGTCAGGTGTTGCGCATGCTCGAAAAAATGCTCGAGCGGGATCATGCTCGCACAACCATCAGTTGTGTCAGTGAATTGGGCTTGGTCGAAATGACCCGCAAGCGCACGACTGAGAGTCTGGGGCAAACGCTCTGTGAACCTTGTCATGTGTGTGAGGGTACCGGCTATCTCAAAACCGCAGAAACGGTATGCTATGAAATTATGCGCGAGATTCTGCGAGTAAATCGCGCTTATGACGCCTCGGTTTATCTGGTAATGGCTGCGCAAAGCGTTATCGATCGCTTGTTGGACGAAGAGTCCGATAATGTTGCTGATCTCGAAACCTTTATTGGTAAGCAGATCAAGTTTCAGGTTGAGGTGATGTACAATCAGGGGCAGTATGACGTGGTGCTGATTTAGCAGCCACTGAAACCATGCGATACCCTCCGGAATGCCGGGCTGAGCGCATCATCCTACACGAAGGAACGATAGAGTGAGAGAAGTGATTTGAAGCGCGTATTCAGAATTCTGCGGATGCATCTGCGGGCGCTGGCATTTACGACTCTGGCTCTGGTCGCAATCTATGTCGTTGCTGCGCGCAGCCTGTTGGCGTTGGTGCCGGATTATCGTGAGGATCTTGAGCAAGTTCTCAGTGATACTATCGGGCAGGCTATTTTCATTGATTCACTCGAAGGGCAATGGGTCGGTTTTGATCCGGTAGTGGTCATTCGCGATCTCACGTTTGCCAATCCTGATCTAGCGTCGGTCCGAGAAGTGCGCGTGCGCCTTGCTGTGCTGCGTTCCTTATTGGCCCGGGATATTCGCTTACGCTCTATTCAGATTGATGACGTAAAGCTGGTGGTTGATCACCGAGACAATCGCTGGCTGGTGGGTGGGGTCGATCTCAATGCTTCTCAAAACGGAAAGACTCCCACTGCCGACCTCCTGTCTGTGCTGGACGGTACACAAATCGTTTTGGCTGACACTCAACTTTCGTTTAACGACGCACAGGGGCGGGATTCTCACTGGCGACTTCCTGATTTATCTGTTTATTACCAAGGCGAAGCATTAAATGCGCGAGGTCATGTACTGGAACCCGATGGCATTCAGCCTTTAATGCGGTTTGCCATGCGCGGTCGTTTGACAGCGGATAAGCGTCTGGCGGGGACGGTGTTCAGCGAATTCCGATCCGGTGCTGATATTGCTGCAATGCTCAAAGGTTACAGCTGGGGTGGCATTAGTTTGCAGCAGGTGGATGCAAGCGGAAGGCTGTGGATAGATTTTGAAGGTACCCACGTAAGCGCAGTACAAACCAGTCTGCAAATGAGCGAATTATTGTGGCTGGTTGAAGGTGAGTCCATGTCGCCAGTGCAGAACCTGGTAGTAGAGGCCCAATGGACTAATGCAGATGGTGTTGCAGAGTTGCAGTTCAACGAATTGGCTTTCGACTGGTTGGGTTTGTCGTGTGGTGGTCTGGCCGGCTTGCTTACCTTGCCCGCCGATGGCAGTTCAACGCATTTCTATCTGGATGCCCTTAATGTTGCGTGTGCCAGCCAGTTACTGGCGACTCTGAATCTGGCTTCCGACAACTTACGTGAACGTTTGTCCATCAGTGAGCCTGCGGGGAACTTGCGCCATATCAATGTACGTGTATCGCAGGAAAGCTGGTTCTTTGATGCCGAACTCGATGGCCTTGAGTTGAAGGCTTATGAGAGTACGCCAGCGGGAGCTGGCATTGACGGTTATGTCTTTGCAAATGCCGATGGCGGCGGCGTTATATTTGACAGTGATCGATTTGAACTGGCGTTTCCAACACTCTTTCTTGATTCCTGGCGGACGCGTCGCGGACAGGGTGCGGTTTACTGGAGTGTGGCGGGTGATGACATTGAGGTGTACTCCGATGGCATTCGCTTATTTATGCCCGGGGGGGCTTTCGTTTACGGTGATTTTGCATTGCGCTTGAATGGCGCGGAGCATGAGGATTATCTTTCTTTACAAATAGCCTTTCAGGATATTGCCTTTGAGCGCGTGCCGGCATTTGTTCCGTACTATGCAGTGGGTCGGGATTTGCATGACTGGTTGTCGCGGTCACTTGATTCGGGTGTAGCCACGTCGGGTATCTATGTGGGCTATGGTGCGGTGGAAGGAAATAATCCTGACAATAGTTTTACTTCCAGCATCGCAGTCAATACCCGGAATGGCGCACTGCGCTTTGCGCCTGATTGGCCATCGTTGCGCAACTTGAATGCCAGAGTGAGTATCCAGAATGGGCAGCTTTCGGTCAGTGCAGATTCTGCAATGATACATCAAACTTCGCTGAAGAATATTAAGGCCTACAAACCTGAGGCAAAAAACGATGCAGACAGCGTGTTGGATGTCAGTGCCGATGCAGAAGTAAATGAAGCGGGGGTCAATTACTGGTTACGCGAATCGCCTGTGGCTGAGCACACCCTTGCTATTGCCGAACAGATTACATTGAAGAGCAGGGTGGCTGCGTCTGTACGAGTACACGTTCCCATGGCTGAGGGGAAGGATGTCGCGTATGACGTGCACGCTAATTTTAAAAAAGGCAGTGTGGATCATGTGGCTTCCAGGCTTTCCTTTTCGGATGTTGAAGGCACCTTGCGTGTATCGTCCAGCGCGGGTGTGGTGGCGGATTCCATTCGTGCTAAATTGTTTGACCAACCTGTTAACTTGCAGATAGAAACGCTGCAAGCAAATCAAGCATCGCGAGGAGTGCGGGTTGCTGATACGACGCTGATCAAAATGCAGGGTGCGGTTGAAATTGACGCGTTGAGCAAACACTTGAGCGTATCCACACTGCCGGGTTTGAGCGGCTTGCTGGCCTATCAATCTGAATTGCGCCTGCCCGCAGAAGGACAGGGTAATCCCCGATTTACACTCTGGAGTGAGAGCGCAGGTATTGTCAGAGACTGGCCGGAGCCCCTGAATAAATCCTCAGCTGATGCCGAAATGCTGACTGTACAGGTAGATATTGGCGAGCGGTTTCTCGAAATTGATGCTTCCCTTGATTTAAATGACGCGGGGCGACTAGGCGCAAAAATACTGTTTGAAGATGAGCAGTTCAAGCGAGGATGGCTTGCTTTGGCTGGCGACTTGCCGCCCAATGCAGAGGCGCTTTCTGCAGGTTTGCGCATTAGTGCCAATGTTGCGCGGGTAAATCTCGCTGAATGGCTGGACTTTATCGAACAGTGGCCACAGGAGAATACGTCGGAAGAGCCTGTACTCAAACAGGTTGGGTTAAACATTGCGCACTTAAATGCCTATGGCCAGCACCTCTCTGATCAAGGCGTGCTGTTGCGACCCGAAGGCGATACATGGCTAATTGATCTGGCCGGGCCAGATGCTGAGGGGAGTATTCAGTTAGCAGGAGCCGAATCGCGCCTCGCGTTTAATATGAAACGATTGGGATTATCAAGCGATGCACAGGATGGAAGTGCAGAGCTTGCCAAAGAGGCCAGAGATGGAGCAACAGACCCCCGTTCCCTGCCTGCCTTTGACTTTGCTGTGCAGGAGCTTCTAATGAATGGAAAACGCATGGGGGCTTTGTCGTTTCAGGCTCAACCTTACGAGCAGGGAGTTCGCTTTCAGAACTTGTGGTGGCGGTTGTTGGGGAGTGAGGCCTCGGGGCAGTTAAACTGGCAACAGGAAGAGCAGCAGTCGAACAGTATTCTCACCCTTGACATCAAGGGGGGCGATATCGATAAGCTGGCTGCCCACCTGGACTGGAAGTCTCCCTTAACCAGTGGGTCGTTTAACGGAACCTTGGCTTGGGTTTGGCCGGAGCGCCCTGACGCTTTTGCTCTGAGTAAATTGAGCGGCAGTCTTGAAGCTAATCTTCTGGATGGTCGGCTTAAAACGGCAGATGAGAAAACCGGTGCTTTGCGATTGTTTGGGATATTCAATGCCGAGACCATAGGGCGTCGTTTAAAGCTGGATTTCTCGGACTTGTACAAGAGCGGTGTGAGCTACGATAAATTGAAACTGAAAGCCAGAATTGATCAGGGTAACCTGCGCATCGAAGACAAACTGATCATTGAGGGGCCGTCAAGCAAATATGCGATCAAAGGCAGTGCAGACCTGGGTAAAGAGACTCTGGATATGCAAATGGTAGTAGAGTTACCCGTTGCGCAAAATGTACCTCTGGCGGCTTTATTGCTCGGTGCGCCGCAAATCGGTGGTGCAGTGTGGTTGATTGATAAAATTCTTGGAGAGCCTTTGTCGCAAATTACTACCGCGAGTTATACCATCAAAGGCCCGTGGAAAAATCCCACGCTCGAGTTACGGGGGGTGATCAATGCCAAGTGAGCTAAGTAAAGCGGCCCGGCTCAACGTTGCCCTCATACAGATGGTTAGTAATGATAACTGGCGGCATAACTTCGATCGTATCGAGGCACTGTTAGAACAAGCCTGCAAAGGGAGTAAGCCCGATCTGGTACTGTTACCTGAAAATGCATTGTGTTTTGGTGCGCAGGCCCAACGTGCGTTAAGCGCAAATAGCGAAGACGTGGTGACAAAGCTAAAAGCTTTAGCCAGACATCGTGGTGTATGCCTTGTGGTGGGGTCTTTGCCCATGCCGCTAGAAGCAAAGATAATTGATTCCCGGTTGAATGCGGTCTGTTTGGTCATCGGCTCCGATGGACAAGTGTTGTGTCGCTATAACAAGATACATTTGTTTGATGTGGATGTGGCCGATGCGCAGGGGGGATACAGAGAGTCTGATACTTACGCACCCGGAGACACCGTTACCAGTTTTCATCTGGGTGCCTGGCAAGTTGGATTGAGCATATGTTATGACTTGCGCTTCGCGGAGCTTTACCGACAGCTGCAGGATCAGGGCTGCAATGTCATCTGTGTGCCCTCTGCGTTTACCGCGACAACTGGCGAAGCACACTGGGAAAGTTTGCTGAGGGCGCGTGCCATCGAAACGCAGAGTTACGTGCTTGCAGCCAATCAGGGGGGACGTCACGGTGACAAACGCGAAACCTGGGGGCACAGTATGATTATTGATCCCTGGGGCAAGGTTTTAGCCAGATGCGAAAAGGGAGAAGGGCTGCTCTCTGCAGAGTTGGATATAAACTTGGTGAGCAAGGTGCGCAAGGATATGCCAATTGCTCAGCATCGGCGTCTCAACTAACGCTGCAACGCATCATTGCTGCAAAAGTTTCGAGCCTCGGAGGTTCTGTTTAGCCACATATGCTCAGTCGGTCGATTGTTCGGTTGTCTGGCGCAGCAATTTAAACAGCTTCTTACTGGCTCCTGTGTTCTTGCCGGTTTCGATGTCTTTTCGGGCCTTGCGCACAAGCTGCCGTAACTGCTGTACTTCAACGCTGGGGAAGGCCTCTATAAAGTGTGTTAATTCTTCATTACTGCCTGTCAACAAACGCTCGCGCCAGGATTCAAGCTGATGCAGGGACTGGGCATGAATGCGACTGCTGGTGTCAAAGCGCTCCAGTACTTCTGCTATGGCCTCGGCGTCTTCGGCGCGCATGAGCTTGCCGATAAACTGCATTTGCCGTCGGCGGGCTTCCTTGTGCGCGACCTTGTTGTACAGTTCAATCGCTTCTAGAAGGGATTGGCTCACCGGTACTTCTTTGAGTTGCTGGGGTTTCAGCTCGCATAGCTTGCGACCCAGGTCTTGCAAGGCTTCCATTTCGCGTTTGATCTGGCTTTTGCTCTTTGGCTCTTCGCCTTCAAACTCATCTTTGTATTGATCGTGAGACATACACAACTCGTTTCAGTGATTCAGGCGTAGGCGAGGGTTGCCAGGCCAAGAAAGGATACAAAACCCACCACATCGGTGACTGTGGTCAAGATGACACCGCCGGCGAGTGCCGGATCAATGTCGCGAGATTTGAGGAATATTGGGAGTACGGTTCCAGTAATGGCGGCCACAACCAGATTGATCAGCATGGCTGCGGCAATGACGAGGCCGATGGTCATGTCCTGAAACCAAAGTACGGCAGCACTCGCCACAACAATGGCCCATAAAAAGCCATTGATGACGCTTACGACAAATTCTCGATTGAGCAGCCATTTAAGGTTGCTTGAGCTGATTTGCCCAACCGCCATGGCGCGAATCACGAGGGTGAGGGTTTGACTACCTGCAATGCCGCCCATGCTGGCGACGATGGGCATAAGCACCGCCAAGGCCACCACCTGCTGAATGGTGTCTTCAAACATTCCAATCACGCCAGCTGCAATAAATGCGGTAATCAGATTGATGCCCAGCCAAACGGCGCGTCGCTTGGCGGTTTTTTTGACTGGGGCAAAGGTGTCTTCTTCTTCGTCAAGACCAGCCATGCTCATCAGACTGTGATCAGCATCGTCCCGAATAACATCAACCACGTCATCGATTGTGATACGACCCAATAGATAACCGTCTTTATTGACAACCGGAGCGGTAACCAGGTCCTGTCGCTCAAACACATTGGCAACTTCGCTGGCGTGCGTGTTCACATCAATGCTCATCATGTCGGTTTCCATCACTTCACGAACTGTGGCATTGGGGTTGGAAACGAGCATTTTTGTAATAGGCAGCACGCCGACAAGTTCGTCTTTTCGGCTCACAACCAACAAGGCATCGGTCATATCGGGCAGGCTGCGGTGCCGTCGTAAATAACGCAGCACAACGTCAATGGTGATATCGGCGCGAATAGTAATGGTGTCGGTGTTCATCAAACCACCGGCCGTGTCCTCTGGGTAGGAGAGTACGGCTTCGACACGCAGGCGATCCTGTGTGTCCATCGAGTCGAGCACTTCCTGAATAACGGCATCAGGTAGCTGCTGCAGAATGTCGGCGAGATCGTCGGTGTCGAGGTCTTCCGTAACACTAACAACTTCCTGCGTATTCAGTTTGCTGAGAAAGTAGCCCTGAATATCTTCGCTGAGATATTGAAGCACCTCACCGCGCAAATCCTGCTCGATGAGACGCCAGATAATCATTCTCTCTTTGGGAGGAGATGACTCGATTAAGTGAGCAATGTCGCTGGAGGACAGCCCTTTGTTGATAATGCGCGCGACTTGCTTTAATGAACCACTTTCCAGAGCTTCGTTAATATTCTGAAGCTTGGTTTCGGTCGACATGTTGGATAGCTGTGTTGCCATGAAACGCCTGCGCATGGGGTTAGTTGCCGGCATTAGTATAGACTAATGGCCTTGCGCCAGACAGGCAAAAACGCACCAAGAAACAGAAAGTTACTCTAAATTAATCAGGTAAGTTGGAAGTGCTTACTGTTCTTCGCCGAACTTGTTGTTAATGAGATCCTTGATGGCATCGAGTGCTTCCTGTTCATCGGGGCCCTCGGTGGTTACCTGAACCTTGGAACCCACGCTGGCTGCGAGCATCATGACGGACATAATGCTTTTGCCATCTACTTCCTTGCCGTCTTTGGCAAGTTTGACTTTGCTCTCAAAGCGGGTGGCGGTACCGACAAATTTAGCGGCTGCCCTTGCGTGCAGGCCAAGCTGGTTAACAATCTCAATTTGTTCCGATGGCATTTTTTTGAGTGATCTCCATGAAGCGCCGGTTGTTCAGGGTGTTAGGCGATTGATCTGCTTATAGTTTTCCGAGGGCAGTTTATTATGTTTTTGCGGGGCTAGGTAGTTCTTTATGCCGAATCTGGACATTTTCATGGAGTCGCTGAAAATGTTTGCCGATCTTGTCACAGAGATAAACGGATCGATGTTGACCGCCCGTGCAGCCGATGGCAATAGTCATGTAAGAGCGGTTAGAGTTTTTGAACTGGGGAATCCAGTATTCCAGAAAGCCGGTGAGGTCTTTCTCCATTTTTTGCGTTTCTGGCTGAGCGGCTAAAAATTGCTGCACTGGCTCTTCTAGCCCGGTATAGCCCCGAAGTATCGGATCCCAATACGGGTTGGGCAGGCAGCGCACATCAAAGACAAAATCCGCATCTTTGGGAACGCCATGCTTAAAGCCAAAAGACTGGAACAGCAGGGCTGTTTCCTGACTTTTGCGACCGGCTACGCGCACTTTGATTAAATCACGCAGTTCGTAAATCGAGAGCTTGCTGGTATCGATGTTGAGGTCGGCTTTTGCTGCGATGGGCTCTAGCAGTTCGCTTTCCATATCGATAGCTTCTCTGAGAGAGCGTGTGGCATCGCTAAGCGGATGTTTGCGTCGTGTTGCGTGAAAACGTTGCAAAAGAGTGTCGCCATCGGCATCAAGAAAAATGATGTCAGTATCGATGTGGTGGCGCTGACATTCGTCATAAAACTCTGGAAAGCGCTCGATGCCGCTTTGCAGGTTGCGGGCATCGATACTCACCGCAACTTTGCTTAGGCGGGCTTCATTGCTGCGAATAGATTCTTTGGCAAGCGCCAGTAACAAGCCGACAGGTAAGTTGTCGATACAATAAAAACCAAGGTCTTCGAGCACGTGCAAAGCCGTACTTTTGCCGGAACCTGAACGACCACTGACGATTATCAGCTTCATTGCTAATTCAGAGCCTCACTGGCGATTAGAGTGGGTGCCGTCGCAGATCAAAACGCGACGACGCTGTTTTTATTGTGTAATTAAACGATACAGGGTTTCGTTGCTATCTGCATTACGCAAGCTGGCACAAAAGCTCGCATCGTTGAATTTTTCGGCGATCTGGCTCAGCAGTTCGAGGTGTTCGCTGGTAGCCTCTTGGGGTACAAGTAGTACGAACAACAGATCTACCGGGTCGTTATCTATGGCGTCGAAACCGACTTTCTCGGCCAGCGTGAAAAGACAGCCTA
>JBFHVM010000042.1:0-15080 GCA_041589495.1 Oleiphilaceae bacterium
GAATCCACAGCTCGGTTTGTGCCATTAGTTCCTGCCTGGACTTATCCGAAGTGGGTATGGGCTCACCAATCACCACCGTAACTACCCCCGGCGTTTTGACGAATTGCCCTGCGGGCCAGCACTTCCCGGCATTGTGTGCAATCGGTAATAGATCCACTCCTGCAGCGGAAGCAAGCATCACTCCACCCGAACCATAACGCCGGGACTCGCCGGGTTTGACACGGGTACCTTCGGGAAAAATGATCACCCAGCGCCCACTCTGCAACTTTCCCTTGCCCAACCTGATCAATTGCTTGAGCGCCACCGTTGGTTTAGCGCGATCGATGGCAATAGGACTGATCATGCTCAGGGCCAGACCAAACAAAGGGATGCGAAGCAACTCTACCTTAAGCACAGAAGACAAGGGAAAAAACAGGACCTGATAGAAATAGGTTTCCCATACACTCTGGTGATTGCTCACAATCACGCAAGGGACTTGGGGAATATTTTCCATGCCCTCAACCCGATAGCGAATACCGCAGGCTAAGCGAGCCCAAACAATCATTAACCGGCTAAAGCCAATCAACAAGCGATAGTTTTGTTCCGAGGAAAGCCGTAACAGTTTCAACACACAGGCATATACGCCGAGAGTGATCATGGCGAAGGCATAACCGAGATAAAAAATTGCCGAGCGAAGCGCGTAAATCGCTTGATTCATGGGGCCAGGTATTCTTTTACTTGGTATCGAGGCGAGTCAAGCATAGCACAGCCAAGAGTACGCTCACTGACATGCAATTATTAAAAGGTGTTGCGTACACTGTGTCAATCTTACCAACTTGCGAGCATCGCTCAACAGTATTCTCGCGGCACGCGTGCGCTAACACCGGTGAGCAGGTCGTAGGCGATAGTGTCCGCGGCCAGAGCAACTTCATCCACTGGTAATTGCGTGCCCCACAGTTCTACTTCATCGCCCACCTGTACATCCACCAAATCGGTCACATCAACCGTTATCATGTCCATGGACACCCGGCCTACCAATGGAACACGCTCACTATTTACCAACACCGGTGTGCCATTCGGGGCATGCCGCGGATAGCCATCGGCATAGCCTACCGCTACGGTAGCAATGCGTGAGGGACGTTGAGCCCGCCATCTTGCTCCGTAACCAACTCCCTCGCCTTCGGCCACATCGTGCAGCGCGATCACCGCTGAGCGCAACTGCATAACGGCACGCAGGCCTGCCTTGTGCGCACTGCCATGGGGTTCGGGCATGGCTCCGTACAGCATAATGCCCGGGCGCACCCAGTCTCGATGCGCCTCGGGGTAAAACAGTATGGCACCCGAATTACTCAGATTCTGAGGCAGGTCGTCCAGTGAGGCATGCTGGCTATATTGCTCAAACAGGCTGATTTGTTCGGCCACGCTGCTGTGATTGACCTCATCGCTACAGGCAAAATGGGTCATGCTGGCGATCACATCCACATTCGAAAGCGCGCGCAGAATTGCGCTGGCCTCCGTGAGCTGCTCCCTGGAAAAACCAAGACGATGCATGCCGGTATCGATTTTAATCGCCAGCTTTAAGGGTAAATGGGCGTAGGCCTGCAACAACGGCAGTTGTTCCGGGGAATGCACCACCCACACTATTTCGTGGCGCGTAGCCAAAGTAAGACAGTACAGATTGAGCGGGCCTTCCAACACCCAAATTCGGTTATCAATGCCGGCATCTACAAGCACCTGCGCCTCGTCGGATGTGGCAACGGCCAAGTCATGATCTCCAGCCAACCGCGCTATCTCGACCAGACCATGCCCGTAGGCATTCGCTTTAATCACCAGAATGGCGCGACTGTTTGGGCAACGTCGTTCCACCTCCCGCACATTCGCTACAAAGGCTGCGCGGTTAATGTAGGCACAAAGAGGCCGCCCCAAACGATGCAGACTCACTAAAAGTCGCCTCCGTAATCCACATGCGACAAGTCATTAAACTTAGTGAACTGCCCCTGAAACGAGAGTTTCACTTTACCGATCGGGCCGTTACGCTGCTTACCGATAATAATTTCTGCGATGCCTTTATCGGGGCTATCCTCGTGGTAGTACTCATCACGGTAAATAAACATGATCACGTCGGCATCCTGCTCGATGGCGCCCGATTCCCGCAGGTCCGAGTTCATGGGACGCTTATCGGTCCGCTGCTCCAATCCACGGTTAAGCTGCGACAGTGCCACTACCGGGCAATTCAACTCTTTGGCAAGAGCCTTCAATGAGCGGGAAATTTCAGAGATCTCTGCGGTTCGGCCTTCCGTCATGCCAGGCACCTGCATTAACTGCAAGTAGTCGATCATGATCATACCAAAATCCTGCTTAACCTCTCGCGCTACCCGACGGGCGCGAGAGCGCAATTCCGACGGACTCAAACCAGCGGTATCATCGATATACAGGGGGCGATCTTTCAACATGCTTACCGCAGAAGTCAGGCGCGGCCAGTCGTCTTCTTCGAGTTTACCTGAACGCACACGCGTCTGATTGATCTGACCCAAAGAAGAAATCATACGCATTAAGATAGAGTCGGCTGGCATCTCCATACTGAATACGAGTACGGGTTTTTCTCCCTTGATCAGTACGCTTTCCACCAGGTTCATGGCGAATGCCGTTTTGCCCATTGATGGACGTGCTGCCACGATAATGAGATCCGATGGTTGCAAGCCAGAGGTCATATCGTCGAGATCCTTAAAGCCCGTGGTCACCCCGGTAATCGCATCCGTCGAATTGAACAGCGTATCGATGCGCTCGAGAGTTTTCGTCAATACGGGATTTACCGACTGTGGACCACCTTCCTGTCCACTCTGACTCTCGGAAATCTGAAACACCTTACGTTCAGCATCATCGAGCAGCTCATTAGTAGTGCGCCCCTGAGGATTAAACGCACTATCGGAGATTTCGCCCGATACCGAAATAAGCCGGCGCAATACTGCCCGTTCATGGACAATCTCGGCGTAGGCCCTCACGTTAGTGGCACTTGGCGTTTTTTCCACAAGTTCACCAAGGTAGGCCATGCCACCTATCGTTTCTAGCTCATTGATGCGTTCAAGCTCCTCAGCGACGGTCACCACATCGACCGGGTTACCACTATTAGCGAGCAGCGCAATGACACGGTAAATCAGGCGATGTTCCTGACGGTAAAAATCATCTTCAATGACCTTATCGCCGACCACATCCCACTTACTGTTATCGAGCAACAGGCCGCCCAGAATCGACTGCTCTGCTTCGATGGAGTGCGGGGGTGTTTTTAAACCCAGCGCATCATTTTCTACGACAGACAAATACTTGCCTCCCCAATAGTCACCAAACCACAACGAACAAGGCCTGAGAATATACAGGATATTCTCAGGCCTTAGAAGCAAGCACTTTGTCGCGTTTGCACGCCATTTTAGCTGGCGTGCCCGCAACGATCAGCTTGTGTTCAGCTCACCGGGGCGAGCTGCGCAGCACGCCTTATTCGGCAACGATTGTCAGGTTGATCACAGCTTCAACATCGCTGTGCAGCTGCAGAGTGATTTCGTAATCACCTACGGCACGCAGTGGCCCTTCTGGCAGGCGTACTTCAGATTTGCTCACTTCGGTACCCGCTGCAGTCACCGCGTCTGCGATATCGCGAACGCCGATTGAACCAAACAGTTTGCCTTCGTCACCGGCTTTAGAAGCGATAGTCACAGACTTCTCGTTCAGCTCATCTGCACGAGCCTGCGCTGCAGACAGTTTTTCTGCTGCGGCTTTCTCAAGATCTGCACGACGTGCTTCGAACTCTGCAACGTTAGCTTCGTTGGCTGGTACTGCCTTACCGTAAGGGATCAGGAAGTTGCGACCAAAGCCGGATTTAACCGTTACCTTGTCACCCAGTCCGCCCAGTTTACCCACTTTCTCGAGTAGAATAACTTCCATCTCGCTATCCTCAGTTTTCAATTCATTCAATTTGTCGGGTCGGATGCTTGCGCCTGTCAGGCAACGTCAGAAGCGCTCTTTATACGCTTCCTGATGTCCACCACGCTATCCAGCAGAGCCAGACAGGTCAAGAACATCAGCACCGTTGGAAACAGCATGACGACCAGAAAATAAAAGCCGAACAGCCATTGTCCACCCAGGTTCTTTTTTGCAATGATTCCGTGTACCAGCGCCAGCCCACAGGTAAGCACCGCTACAAAGCCAATCAGTAATACCAGCACCGGCTGTATACCAACTTGCCCCGCAAGGGCCGCCAGCACAAACCAGGCTGCTATCGTTACCGGGCTTAGTCGCAGCTGGTGAAACTCCTGCTTCCAACCTCCGGGGTTGTACAAGCGTGATTGCCAGGAACGTGCCAAAAACAGCGCTCCGATCGACATGCCGTAAAACGAAGCCGCAAAGCTGGCTATCATCAGCACACGAAACGAATCCTGCGTTGCCTGGTCGTATTCGGTTTGGGCATTTTTTGCCAATTCCCGAAAGATCTCATCCGCCACTTGCATCAGCGTGTCGATCAGACCCGACATCATTAATGGCGCCAAAACGCCAAGCAGAATGCCAATCAACGCTCCAGCCGCCAGAGTCTTTGACCAGGAAACTGTTACGCGTAGCACCATGGCCATAACCAGGGTGCTGAGCAGTACAATCATTGCTCCGGGATCTTGCAATCCCCACCACCATCCCAGTGCGGGAATAATGGCCCATACCAAAACCGCCAGTCCTTTCTCGAGCCCCAATCGCAAGGTGACTAACCCTACAACGGCTGCCCCCATCCAAAACAGCATGGGAATTGCAGTGCACAAGGTAGCAACGAATGCTGCCTGGCGCGGCCCGCGCATAATGAATTCTGCTAAATCACGCATTCAGATTTCACTGGCGGTGTAGTCGGTTTTGTCCAGGCGGACGAGCGCACTCTTGCCACCTGCCGACTCCCCCTTCAACGAATATTATTCGTTGTGGTTATCCGTGTACGGCAGCAGTGCCAGGTAACGGGCACGCTTAATGGCCGTAGCCAACTGACGCTGGTAACGTGCTTTAGTACCGGTAATACGGCTGGGCACGATTTTGCCAGTTTCGGTGATGTAACCTTTCAGGGTATCAATATCTTTGTAATCGATTTCTTTGACGCCTTCAGCGGTGAAGCGGCAAAATTTGCGACGACGTAAAAAACGGGACATTCTCTTCTCCTAATTCAGATAATTACTCTTCAGACGCCTTGTCATCACTGCTTGCTTCAGCAGCGTCACCAGCAGGAGCTTTTTCGGCTTCTTGCTTAGGCGCTTCCTGGCGAGCAGGACGGCGATCTTCACGAGATTGTGCAGTCTTGATAGGAGAGTCTTCAGTGACGGCATCTTTGCGACGAACAACGAGGTCGCGGATGATGGCATCATTGAAACGGAAGTTGTGTGACAACTCTTCCAGCACCTCATTGCTACATTCGATGTTCATTAGAATGTAGTGAGCTTTGTGGATTTTGTTGATGGGATAAGCCAAGTGGCGGCGACCCCAGTCTTCAAGACGGTGAACCTGGCCACCGCCAGAAGTGATCAGTGAGCTGTAACGCTCAACCATGCCCGGCACCTGTTCGCTTTGATCAGGATGCACGAGGAATACGATTTCGTAATGACGCATAAAGTCTCCCTTCGGATCATCAGCCTTTTATTTATTGTAATAAAAAGCAAGGAGTTACATTCAAACGGAACACGTTCAGAAATAGCTGCTGTACGGCCCCGCAGTTTTTGGAGCCGAGCATTCTAGTGACTCTGCCCGCAGGTTGCAAGTTATTGTGGAGATGAATGAGAGACTGGGGACGCTAGAGGCTGGTACTTGTGCCAACGCGACGCCTGGAGATCCCGCAGACACCCCTGTCGACATAAATGTCGACCTACAAGCGGGCGACGCTTAACGGAAAACGTTAGACGCCTGTAGGTTGGCATTTATGCCAACGCGCCACATGGAAAACCCACAGACATCTGTCGACATAAATATCGACCTACATTTACCTTATATATAACTTCCCTGCTCCCGCTCTCGCACCAACCTTAAAACTTCACGACGCTCTTCGTCGCTCATTTGAGTCCAGCGGGTAATTTCTTCGCCACTGCGATGACACCCCACACAGATATCGTCCTCATCCAGCGCACAAATGCTCACACAGGGAGACAACACCGCAGCAGACCGATTCACAATACCACCTTACACAGCTTGATTTTCAATAACCTGGGGCAGCGGCTGCTCCACCAGACCTTGCGTATAACGCTCGGCATTCTGTACGTATACGGCAGCGCTCATCTCGAGCATTCTTTTCTCGCCTTCGCTCAATTCACGCTTAATTTTTGCAGGCGAACCCAACACCATCGATCCGTCGGGTATTTCCATATTTTCAGGCACCAGAGCATTCGCCCCTATCAGGCAATACCTGCCAATTTTCGCTCCGTTCAATACAACCGCATTTATACCGATCAGAGAATAATCACCCACAGTGCAACCATGCAACATGGCTTTATGCCCCACGGTCACACCCTTACCCAGCTTTAGGGGTTTACCCGGATCAACATGCAATACAGCACCATCCTGCACATTGCTGTTTTCACCAATCTCTATCCGATCGTTTTCAGCACGTATGACCACGTTAAACCACACGCTACTGCCACTATACAGCACTACATCCCCAACAAGAGACGCATCAGGTGCGATAAAACCCGGCTTACCGGCAAACTCAACCCGCTTTTCACCCAGAGAATAAAGCATTCTTACTACTCTTAATTAGACTTGGCAGTGGCGGCATCGCCCTGCTCGTCAAAAATATTGATTTCAAAATCGAACGCCACATTCAAAAGCTCCACCAAAACAATCGCCGATAGGCCCCAAATTTCGTAGCGCTGCCCCTCATAGTCATAATCATAACTGGGAACCGAAAGTGCCATCCCCTTGTAGGTCATACGATCCCTGCGTTTGGGTGTAGCCGACTCCATATAGGTAGCGGGCAACTGAAAAATACTATCCAGCTCATCAGGATTTGGCGTAAGCGGCAAACCCTCATCTACCAACCCTACGTAAGGCGTCACCCGAATGCCATGCAGAGACACCACCTGACTGAGCTGCCCAACGACCTCAACCTGCTGCGGCGCGATACCAATCTCTTCGTGACACTCTCGCAATGCCGTACGCAAAGTGGTGCCATCTTGTTCATCAAACTTACCGCCAGGGAAAGCGACCTGCCCCTTATGGGTACTTAAATGCTCGGCACGGCGAGTGAGAATAATTTCAGGATTAACGGGATTACGCGTCACCGGCACCAGAATACCCGCCTCTGGCATATCGACATCAATCGAGCGCGGCTCATGCTCTCGCAAGCGATCCACGAGCACATCGATCAGATTATTTTGTTGCTCACCCTTCAAGAACTTGTCACTCAGTTTCTCCTTCGCACCACACCTCGGCGCTAATTCGCGGCTCACATTACCATACGTATGCAGCGATGTTAATTGCGTTTATACTGGCTATTTGCTGCCAATTTGTAACCAAATCGGGACACATAGATACCATGAAATTCTGCAGTCACTGCGGTGGCGACATTGAGCAAAAAGTACCTACTGACGATAATCGTCCGCGCCATATCTGCACCGATTGCGGCACCATTCATTACCAAAACCCCAACATCGTTGCGGGCACAATTCCCGTATACGAAGACCGCATACTGCTATGCCGTCGCGCCATCGAACCCCGCCACGGCTTTTGGACTCTACCCGCAGGGTTTATGGAAAATCAGGAAACCACGACCGAAGCTGCTATACGCGAGACCTGGGAAGAAGCCGAAGCCAAAGTTGAAATTGAGGCACTGTATACGGTGATTAACGTGCCCCAGATTGATCAGGTACACATGTTTTTCAGAGCCCGACTAACCGACGGCAATTTTGGCGCAGGCCCAGAGAGTCTCGAAACAAAACTGTTTGATGAACATGAAATCCCCTGGGAAGAGCTCGCCTTCCCGACAGTAAAACAGACACTGCGACTTTTTCTCGACGAACGTCGCACAAACTCTTTTGGCGTGCACGTGAGCGACATTATTCGAGGCCGTCGCTAAAAGTCCTCAATCCGCAACACATGATAAGCAGGCTCTTCGTATGGATGAGCCTGCTTTAAAGCAGCAACCACCTCTTTGATGACTCCTGCCTCGCACACCATCTCGACCTTTAACTCCTCGACACTTTCCAGCCTGCCCTGCTGACCCAAAAACGGATCACTGCCAACAAGCGGCCGAAACTGACCATACCCCTGCGTTTGCCAGCAACAGCAATCGTAGTCACCAACACGCCCGGCCCCCGACCGAAACATGGCTGCCTTAACACGCTCGGCCTGATCCAGCGGAACATAAAAAGAAATATGGAACATAAAGCCTCCCAGTGGGTTGCAATCGCCTTTCGGCCCACAAAATGCGACCAACAACACACACTCTATAAAGCGAAAATCTCTCCGCCCAGGCAGAAAAGAAACAAAATCCGACAGTTATCAAACTTACCCACAAATTCTGTGGATAACTCTGGGGAAAGTTTTTGTACTTCGGCCTGAAATGCCCGTCACTACTGCACTTCCCTTAACTTGTTAAAATTTTAGCCTTGTTTTTAAAACCCTTATTATTCAACAACTTAATTATGTCAACACGACAATACCCGGTTATTTCCACAAGCTCAAGCAACGATAGACTCATCAGCTCCAAAAGTGTGCATAAAAGTTCAATGTCAAGACTTGAAACGCAATTAAGCGACACTTTTTTGGCTCAAAAAGAAATAAATCGCGCAATTAAATTGGACTCATAAGCCTTTTAGCGCGAATATTCGGTACATATGGCTACAAAGTGTTACATGTTGTTACAGTTAAAAAATTTTGTACTTTGAGCTCGGAATTGGTGCGTAAAATGTGAACCAGATACAGATACAAAAAAAGCCGCGCTAATTAATGCGCGGCTTTTTCGTCTAGCCCAATTGTTTTCTGGCGTTTCGGAACAAGCGTAGCCAGGGAGCTTCTTCCCCCCAATCAGCAGGGTGCCATGAATTCTGCACACTTCGATAGACGCGCTCTGGATGAGGCATCATGATCGTCACCCGCCCGGATCGACTACTCACACCGGTAATGCCAGCAGGCGAACCATTCGGATTAGCCGGGTAACGTTCAGTAACAACCCCTCGATTATCAACATAACGCAATGCTATCTGCGCGGCATCTTCAAGGCCCGCCAATTTATCTGGTGAAGCAAATTCGGCACGCCCTTCGCCATGCGCTACAGCAACCGGCAAACGGGAGCCCTCCATGCCGGCCAACCAAAACGAACTGCTTTGCACCACTTCCACCATGGCCACACGCGCCTCAAATTGCTCAGAGCGGTTACGTACAAAGTGGGGCCAAAATTCGGTACCCGGAATGAGGCTACGCAAGTTCGACAGCATCTGACAACCATTGCACACCCCCAGAGCCAGCGTATTTTCATTCTCGAAGAAGGCGGCAAACTGCTCTCGCACAGAAGGATTGAACAGAATAGACTTGGCCCAGCCTTCGCCTGCCCCGAGCACATCTCCGTAGGAGAAGCCTCCGCAGGCAACCAGAGCATTAAAACCATCCAGAGAATGTCTCCCACTAACGAGATCACTCATATGCACATCTATGGCGCTAAAGCCTGCACGCGTGAAAGCTGCCGCCATCTCCACCTGCCCATTCACTCCCTGCTCACGCAGCACCGCAATAGCCGGCTTTGCACCCGCATTAATATACGGTGCAGCGACATCTTCTGAAATGTCGAAACTGGTATACGCATGCAAGCCCGGATCCTCATCATCCAGAAGCTGGTCATATTCTTCCTGAGCACATTCCGGGTTATCACGCAGCGCCTGCATGCGGTATGACGTTTCGGCCCAAATTCGCTGATAATAACTGCGCGGTTGATTGATCACCGCTTCGCCGTCAAAACGAAATCGAATACGGTCTTCGTCATTAACCGAACCAATGACCAGAGTATGCTCTCCAAGGCCCGCCGCCGTGAACTGCTGAAGAACAAACTCGGTATCCGCTGCTTTTACTTGCACTACAGCACCCAATTCTTCATTAAACAACTCACGCGCAAAGTGGGTCGCATCTTCAGCCAATAGATCAAGCCGCACGTCCACACCCAAGTGAGACGCAAAAGACATTTCGCACAAGGTGGTGAACAGACCGCCATCCGAGCGATCATGATAGGCAAGCAGTTTGCCATCCTGATTCAAACCCTGGATTACGGCAAAAAATGCTTTGAGATCTTCCGGATCATCCACATCAGGAGCCACCGCCCCTATCTGTTTGTATACCTGCGCAAGCGCCGATCCACCCAAACGATTCTGACCATTGGCCAGATCGATCAGAATCAGATCGGTGGCCTCTTCAAGCTTCTGTAGCTGAGGTGTCAGCGTACGACGAACGTCAGCGACAGGCGCGAAGCCCGAAATAATCAACGACAAGGGAGAGGTCACCACCTTTTTCTCGCGACCATCCTGCCACACCGTTTTCATCGACATGGAGTCCTTGCCAACCGGAATGGTAATACCCAGAGCAGGACACAACTCCATACCTACCGCCTGCACAGTGCGATAGAGATTATCATCTTCGTTTTCATGTCCGGCCGCAGCCATCCAGTTAGCCGAGAGCTTGATATCGGAGATTTCGTTGATAGCGGATGCTGCCAGATTGGTAATCACCTCACCTACTGCCATACGACCCGATGCGGGCGCATCTATCACCGCAATGGGAGTGCGCTCTCCCATTGCCATGGCCTCTCCTGCATAACCTTCAAGATCAACAGACGTTACTGCCACATCGGCAACCGGCACCTGCCAGGGGCCGACCATTTGATCACGGGTCACCATACCGGTAATCGAACGATCCCCAATCGTAATCAAAAAGCTTTTACTGGCGACGCTCGGCAAACGCAGAATACGCTCGGCCGCATCAGCAATATCCACGGCCGCAGAATCAAACACCGGTTTGGTGAAAAAGCGCGTAGTGACGGAGCGGTGCATTTTCGGCGGCTTGCCAAACAGCACCGACATAGGCAAATCCACTGGCTTGTTGTCGAACAGCGGATCGGCCAAGGTTAGGTGATCCTCTTCCAGCGCCTCACCCACTACCGCGTAAGGACAGCGTTCCCGCGCACAGATCGCTTCGAAGCGGGCAAGATCCTTTTCCTCAACCGCGAGCACGTAACGCTCCTGGGATTCATTACACCAAATTTCATGCGGCGCCATACCCGGCTCATCATTAGGCACTTTACGCAGATCAAATTCACCACCACGACCACCATCTTTAACCAACTCAGGAAAGGCATTGGACAAGCCACCCGCCCCCACGTCGTGAATAAAGGCAATAGGATTGTTATCGCCAAGCTGCCAGCAACGGTCAATCACTTCCTGGCAGCGACGCTCCATTTCGGGATTTTCGCGCTGCACCGAGGCAAAATCCAGATCGGATGAACTGGCACCAGAATCCATAGAAGATGCCGCGCCACCGCCCAGACCAATCAACATGGCCGGACCTCCCAACACGACCAGCTTGGCGCCGACCGCGATATCACCTTTTTCAACATGATCGGCACGAATATTCCCCATACCGCCTGCGATCATAATCGGCTTGTGATAGCCCTTGATCTCATTACCGGAGGGGCCCGCCACCTCCTCTTCGAAGGTGCGGAAATAACCACATAGGTTAGGACGACCAAACTCGTTATTAAAAGCAGCGCCACCAATGGGCCCTTCGAGCATGATATTTAGCGCTGTTGTAATGCGCTCCGGCTTACCAAAATCAGTCTCCCAAGGCTGTTCAAAGCCGGGAATGCGCAAATTGGAAACCGTAAAACCGTTCAGGCCCGCTTTTGGCTTCGCACCTCGACCGGTAGCCCCCTCATCGCGAATTTCGCCACCAGAACCGGTAGATGCCCCAGAAAAAGGTGCAATGGCTGTCGGGTGATTATGCGTTTCGACCTTCATCAACAAATGCACATCTTCTTCGCTACTACTGTACTCTCCCGTTTCGGGGTTGGGGTAGAAGCGCCGTGCTTTCGGGCCTGTAATGACTGCTGCATTGTCTTTATAGGCAGACAGAACACCGTCGGAGTGCATTTCAAAGGTGTTTTTGATCATGGCAAACAACGATTTTTCCTGCGCTTCACCATCAATATCCCACGAAGCATTGAAGATCTTGTGGCGACAGTGCTCAGAGTTAGCCTGCGCAAACATCATCAATTCAACATCGGTAGGGTTACGCTTAAGCTCGAGAAAAGCTTTCGTCAGATACTCAATCTCATCATCAGCCAGTGCCAGACCAATACGCTGATTAGCTTTCTCCAGTGCGTCCTGGCCATAGGAGAGCACATCGACAGTAGATAGTGGCTTGGGTTCAGACTGTCGGAACAACAACTCGGCCCCGGCCATTTCATGAAAGACTGCCTGCGTCATACGATCATGCAGCACGCCAGACAAGGCACCGCGCTGTTCTGCTGACAACTTGCCATTAATGCGCACATAATAAGCAATGCCGCGCTCGATGCGGCGCACTTTGCTGAGACCGCAGCCCTGCGCAATGTCGGTAGCTTTACTGGACCATGGAGAGATAGTGCCCGGCCGCGGAATCACCAGAAACAACACACCATCGACTGCTTCGGTCTTGGCACTGGGACCGTAGGTAAGCAACTTGTTGAGTACATTGAGTTCTTCGGGCGCAAGTTCATCATTGGCATCAATGAAATGCATAAACTCCGAGTAAATACCGGAGACATTCCCAACAACGGCCTGAGCCGCTTGAAGGAGTTTTTCGCGTCGAAATGGAGAGAGAGCTGGAGCGCCTCGAAGTTCCAACATAATAAAGGCGTACCTCGTGGAAGGATCAAACGAGGCGGTATTCTACTCGAAAGGCTGAGCCCTGTTAACTGTGAAATGGTTAGCAAGAGTAATCAACAAAACAGCAATTTTCTTCGCCACGACGACTTTTTTGAGCCATGCTTAGGCCAAGGCAGGTGTCTGGTTCCGCAAGAGTGCGTCTTGACGAGCGCCAAGCAGCCTGAAAACATGCAGAGTGATATGACAGTAATTACCTCCTCGTTGACACATTTTCCCCTGGCCCTACTGCGGCATGCGGGTACCTTAAGAGCGGAGCCCGTGGGCCATGTTGCGCCGTAACTGGAATAGGTTGGGCACGTTATCTGGCCTCGCTCCACTACTGGCGAGCCTATTTGCCTGTCTGTTTGTCAGTGCCTGCAGCAAACCTACCACCTTCGAAAAAATCCAGAAACACAAAACGTTGCACGTTATTACACGCAACGCTCCCGCCGTATATTACGAAGGTCGTGACGGCCCTATGGGCTTTGAATACGAGCTGGCCCAATTATTTGCTGAATCGCTCGGTGTCAGCCTGGATCTGAAAATTGCCTCCACACGCAGCCAGATTCTCTCTGCACTGGACAACGAATACACCCATTTGGCGGCCGCCAGCATGGTTGCCAGCAACCTGCGCGCAGATCGCTACCGATATTCCAAACCCTATATGGATGCCACACCATTGGTGGTATATCGCTACGGCAGCAAGCGCCCCCGCAAGATTGCCGACCTGCTGGGTCATCGGGTAGGCGTTGTCAGCGACAGCTATCACAATGATGAGATGGATCAACTCAAGCTCGAATACCCCGAACTGAGCTGGGAAGCCTTTGCCGTTGAAACCATCGATCTCATGCGCATGGTGCAAGATAAGGAAATTGATTTCGCCATCATCACTTCGACAGAGCTCGACATTCACCAAGCTTATTATCCACGCGTTAAAAAGGCCTTCAAAATCGGGCAGAGCCAGCAAATAGCCTGGCATTTCCCTATTAACACCGACGAAACCCTTATCGCCAAAGCCAATGCCTTTTTCTCCCGTATCGAAGAAGACGGCACACTGCTGCACCTGAAAGAGCGCTACTTTGGTCACTTGGGGCAACTTAACTACGTGGGCGCACGCACGTTCATCAAACACATTAATTCCCGCCTGCCCAAATACGCGGAGAAGTTTAAAGAGGTCAGTCAAGAACTGGGGCTGGACTGGCGCCTCATGGCCTCAATGGGTTATCAGGAAAGCCATTGGCGCCCAAGAGCAACCTCTCCCACAGGAGTAAGAGGCCTGATGATGCTGACTCGCGTAACGGCTCGTGAAATGGGCATTAAAAACCGCCTCGATCCCGAACAAAGTATCGATGGCGGCGCCCGCTACTTTGCCAAAATCAAGAAACGCATTCCCGAGCGTATCGGTGAGCCTGACCGCACCTGGATGGCCCTGGCTGCCTACAACGTGGGTTTTGGGCACCTGGAAGATGCCAGAATGCTCACCGAGAAAGGCGGCAAAGACCCTGACAAATGGGTGGATGTGAAAGAGTTTTTACCCTTATTGCAGAAGAAGAAGTATTACAAACAAACGCGCTATGGCTACGCAAGAGGCAACGAGCCCGTAATCTATGTACAGAACATTCGCCGCTACTATGATGTGCTGAACTGGATGACCGAAGCCCAACCCGACGAACAGGCAGTAGCCCAAAACGAATTCCAGGAAAACCTGCTACGCCTTACACAGTAAAAAGGCCTGCTCTAAAACAGCGTTTAGCTCAATAACTGCAACACCAGATCCTGCCGGGCATTAGCCTGCCCACGCACCGCCGTCGACACCTGCTCTTGCACCAATGCTGCGGCCTGATCCGAGATTTCTCGCGCCAAATCGGCATCGGCCACTCGACTCCGCGATGCCGCTGCGTTTTCTCTGGCCTGCTGCACCTGCTCAAACTGGCTGGTAAAGGTTTGGGACAGCGCTCCAAATTCAGAGGCTCGCTCAATGATCAGATTCTGCGCCTCATCCAGCGTTTGCAGAGAGGCCGCCGCATCGGCAGAGTCTCGAAGTGAAATATCACTGAGGCCTAACGCTGCAATTTCAGCACCCAGGCTACTTTGTTCCACACTTACCTGATCGCCTGCCTGAGGCCCTACTTGGAAGTTAAGGCTCGATGCATCGCCGAACAGGGATTGTCCATTGAAAGAGGTATTATCGATAATATCCTGATTGGC